>MHYJ01000064.1:5013-6031 GCA_001828445.1 Planctomycetes bacterium RBG_16_43_13 | reverse complement strand
CTGCTGAAGACGATACTGAGACGGGATAGATTATTAAAGTATGAATATAGGGGGCAGATGACGCCCAAGGGCATTATCCTCCATTCTACGAGTGGGTTGAAGTTCTATGAGACGGTAAGAGAGATTGAGAAACGCAATATTGCCATACACATTCTGATTGACGGAGATGGCACGTCTTATCAGCTTATGGGCAGATTAGACGAGAAGGGTTTAGCAGTGCGTGGTATGGATGACTGCTCTATCCACATATCTGTAGTGGGAGGCATAGGCAAAGAATTACTCGATAATACCAAACAGTTAAGTGCTACGGTTAAGGTAGTAAAAGCAGTAGCTGAATGGTATGGCATACCTAAAAACAATTATGATATAGAGAAGGGGGGCATATTTTCGCATATGCAGGCGAAGTATAAGTATGGCGGTGTGTTGCCCTATGATGGTTTAGAGCCGGGAGAGAAATTTGTGGAGCAAGTTATAAATGGTGTCGGGGGACAGTTCTATACAGAAAGTGAGTGGAAAGGCAGGTCAACGGATTTCTGGCACTTCGTGAGAGAAAATAAAGAAGAAAATGCAAAGAGGGGTGATTTTACCAAAGGCAGAGGTATAACAAAGCAACCCAAAGTAGGCGTTTCGTCGCTTGCACACGATAATAAGGGGTTTGCCATAGACAGCCATCGGCTCAAATATGTGGATAGGGGTAAGATAGAGGTGAAAGGTATGGTCTTACACTTCACGGCTACAGGCGATTATGAGACCACTGTGGAGAATCTTGAAAAGCGACGTCTCTCATCTACGATTATTGTGGATGTGGACGGGATAGCGTATCAATCATTGGATTCGCTGGATGATAAGGCGGCGGCAGCGGGAGGCACAAATGACTATTGCATACAGATAGAGATAGTTGGTATGAATGAGGAGGCAATACTTAAGAATAAAAGGCAGAAGAACAAGGTTGGGCAGGTTGTTAAGGAACTCTCCGAGAAATACAATATACCGTTGGATAATTTTGATATAGAAAGTA
>MHYJ01000064.1:4668-4962 GCA_001828445.1 Planctomycetes bacterium RBG_16_43_13 | reverse complement strand
AGGCGACTTCGACCCCGGTGAGAAATATATGAAGGAAATAATCGAAGGTATTGGTGGCAAATATTATTCAGAGGCACAGTGGAAAGAACGTCTGACGGACAAATGGGTATTTATCTATGACAGCTGGATGCCGTAGTTTAGAATAAAAATTGCTTTATAAGTGCAATTTTTTTGCATTAAGAAGCGTCTAATATATAAGGTTATTTTTTTAATTCAGCGGGAACTTCCCGCCTGTAAAGGCGTGGGTATCTATTGGAGGTATGTATGAATAGTAAATGGTTGGGATTGGCGTTG
>MHYJ01000064.1:4108-4614 GCA_001828445.1 Planctomycetes bacterium RBG_16_43_13 | reverse complement strand
AACGACCTCATTGTCCACGAGTGGGGAGTGATAGTTACAGACACAAAAGGCGGGGCTACTTTGGCTACGGCTATTCATAATGAAGAAAAGGAACTACCAGAATTTGTGTTCGGACGAAAGCCGAAACCAGTGATACCACCTGATAACGGTATTGCCCCAGCGAAACCCATCTTATATTTTTACACGGGAGATGCACGTAAGACGTTAGAAGTCAAGGTAAGTTTTCCTCGAGGCAATCCCCTCTACTGGTGGCCTGAGGCAGAAACAAGCAAAAAAGAAAAAGGCGGTGGCTCTATTAGATAGGGAAAGGTAGATATATTCAAAGCGGAAGATAAACTTACAAAGCAATTTAAGGGTGTAGCTAAGGGCAACTGGTTTGAGACGGCGAGGGATACAGATAGTTGTATAGTTAAGGTAACTAACCCTGCAACGAAGGATGAGGTGTATGAGCGATTTTTATACTACGACACCATTGATAGTTACAAGCCGACAATAAAAATAAGCGA
>MHYJ01000064.1:1865-4031 GCA_001828445.1 Planctomycetes bacterium RBG_16_43_13 | reverse complement strand
GGTTGGGCAGGTTGTTAAGGAACTCTCCGAGAAATACAATATACCGTTGGATAATTTTGATATAGAAAGTAACAGGGGGATATTCTCCCACGGGCAGGCAAAGAAGAGATTTGGCAGGAGTGCCTGGTTGTGGGGAGGTGCCTTCGACCCCGGTGAGAAATATATGAAGGAAATAATCGAAGGTATTGGTGGCAAGTATTATCAGGATGCACAGTGGAAAGAACGTCTGACGGACAAATGGGTATTTATCTATGACAACTGGGCGCCGTAGTTTAATGGTTCGGACGCAATCTACTCTTCTATATCACAAAACAGTGTTTTCTTATGTGGTATAGTAGTGCGGTAAGTGTAGCAATTCGGCATTGGTAATATAATTTTTTCTGTTTCAGGTGTGATTCTCTTAATATTGTTTGTATTCGATACTATTTGTATCGGTGGTTTCTCTGCCACAATTACATTTACCTGTGATGCAGAAACATTAGCAGAGTAGTTCTCCTTCTCAACGACTGCGGGTATCTGCACCTTTGCATTCGTAACAGCAGTGGTCTGCGCACTTTTGTTTGCCATAACCGCAAGCGATAATACAGCGACCACGAGTATTATTGTTGCAAACATTATAGTTCTCTTCATATTCATCACCTCCGACTACCTTTATCGGCAAACAGGAAGTATTACTTTATTTTATGGAATATTATATGTATGGTTACCTGTTATACTAAGTATCTTATATGTGAAGGGAGGTGGATGTAGATGAAGAAGATAGCGATATTTTTGGCTATGATGTTTCTGGCGGTATTTGCGTTTCAAGGTTGTAGTAGCACGGCAGGTAGCAGTAAAGAGAGTGGCTGTAAATGCGCATCTGTAGGGGCGAACTGCGGTTGCTCACATTGCAGTGGTAAAACAGTAGCGTGTGCCTGCAAACACTAATATACTTTATCTGAAGGTCTCAAATGAGAGGGCTAAACTGTTAGCTCTCTTTTTTGTTTCTGACGCAGTTAGATTTTCCGCAACAAGACGTGGAAGAAAACCTTTGAGTTCTTTCCTTGCTCTTTTTTTATCTTTAGGATGTGGAAATACTCTCCGAAGGTCGCCTTAATATCATTCTTTGTGAAGAACCTGTCATAGTGGCCTCTGTGCGTTAGCCATTTATTCTTTCGCGGCTTTTCATCATCCGTGTGCTTAAATTCAGTTGAGAATATCGTGGTTATGAAATAGCCGTCGTCTTTTAGAACGGTTAGTATATTCTTGAAATATCTGCCCCAGTCCTTTTTCAGTATGTGGTGAAAACAACCGCAATCCACAACGATGTCAAAATATCTATTAGGGAAATGTAAGTTTAGGGCGTTGCCTGTTGAGAACTTTATCTTGTTTAATACCTTTGCCTTTGTCGCATATCCTTTGGCAAACTTTATTGCGAGCGGTTCTAAGTCAATCGCATTAACTTTGAAGCCATCCCTTGCTAAAACTATAGAATGTCTGCCCTCGCCACAGCCGACATCAAGAGCCGTAACGTTACTTTTATCTGCAATGGATTTCTTTGCTATCTTTATATATGCTACTATATCCTTGGTTGGCTCTGTCGTAGGCCAGCCGTGCTCACCTGTCTTATAAGCGTTCTTAAAAAACACCTTTTGCTTTTTGTATATATCCATATTCAATTACTTACGACTATTGCTCAGGGTTGTATTGCTTCAAAACAGCAGTTCCGACCCTTTTTAACTCTTCTAAGATCTCTTTTTCTGATGAACTGTCTGGGATGTTAGTGAAACCGGCTGTAGCGGTATATATACGTTCATACTCATCTAAATATGCCTTTATCCTAATATGCTCCTTTTGCGGGAGACGCTGTTTCATTAGCAATAATATTTCTCTTAACTTACCATACGACTTGACTGTTGTTGAACTCTTTGTGCCATACGCAGAGATGAGGTCGTTGTGTGCCTGCTCGAATGCCTTGTATAATATCCAGAATGGTGTCTCGCTATCTGCTACGTCTTGTTCTTCTTTCTTGTTCGGCGTGGTAACACCATTAGATGTAGTTTTATCAGCTGTATCAGATTGCTCTGCATTTTCTTTAAGGGGGCTATCTGGTATAAACGGCTGGTCGTCTGCTATGTTTATGTTTGTATCTGTCGTTCCTCTTGGCAGAGATTTAGGTAATTCTGT
>MHYJ01000064.1:1580-1813 GCA_001828445.1 Planctomycetes bacterium RBG_16_43_13 | reverse complement strand
ATTTTTTCATAGTGGAGCCATCAATGCGACCGCTAATTGCCGCTGGATAAATAGTCCTGTATTTCTCTATATAGTCCTGAATCGCTATCGAAGATGGTTCAGCAGTTAAAAGCTTAAGAATTTCGAGGTATTTTAATATGCCTTCCATACTACTCTTTACGGCTAAAGAGTTGCCGTTTAGGTTTTGTCTGAGGAATAGTAGTTCGCTTTTCAAGGCGTAATACGCATCTTCG
>MHYJ01000064.1:604-1398 GCA_001828445.1 Planctomycetes bacterium RBG_16_43_13 | reverse complement strand
TATGTGAGAGTATAAGGATGTTTTACACTATAGTCAATAAAATATTTGTCTTATATGTCTTACTCTGATAAAATCCTTGCCGTCTGATTATGAACCTAATAAGTTTGACAGAAGAGCTCTATAAGAGAAGACGCTCTCATAGTATATTTGTCATAGGTGATATTATACTTGATAAGTATATTTGGGGCAATGTAAAAAGAATATCCCCCGAGGCGCCTATACAGGTATTGAATGTAGAGAACGAAGAGTATAGGGTAGGCGGCTCTGCAAACGTCGCACGTAATATTGCCTCTCTTGGTGTAAATGTTGTTTGTGCTGGCAGCATTGGCAATGATAATAGCGGTAAGAGATTGGTTTCACTTCTCAGGGGTGAAGGTGTAAATGTTTCAGGTATAATAAAAGATAGAAATAAACCTACTTCTATAAAGACACGTCTCATAGCACACAGTCAACAAATGGTTAGGGTTGATAGAGAGAGCACCGCATATATAGATGGAAAAGTTGAGAGTTCTTTAATTAGTTCTTCTAAGCACTTTTCTAAAATATGTTCGTCCGTTGTCATATCCGACTATAACAAGGGAACGTTGACAAGGGATTTGTGTAAGAGTGTTATTAGTTATTTTAGGAGTATGGGGAAGCCAGTAATAGTTGGTCCTAAGGGTAATGATTTTATGAAGTATCGGGGTGCAGATGGTGCCGTCTTAAACAGGGGCGAGCTTACCTCTGCAACCGGCAAGAGTAACATAACTGAAGGTGCAAGGAGTTTTATGAAGGCACTTTCTCTAAAGTTTCTT
>MHYJ01000064.1:270-543 GCA_001828445.1 Planctomycetes bacterium RBG_16_43_13 | reverse complement strand
TACAGGCGGTAGCACGAGAGGTGTATGATGTTACAGGAGCTGGTGATACTGTTTTGGCAGTATTATCATTATTCTACACAGCCGGTAACAGCATAGATGATGCTGTCCAGATTGCAAATACTGCGGCTGGGATAGTGGTTGGAAAGATAGGAGCGGCTGTAGTTACAAAAGATGAACTTGTAAGCCATCTTTCATATGGAACCTACGTTGTCCATAGTAAAATATTAAAACGCAATGTATTGCCATCTATCATAAAGCAGGAAAAAGCAAAGG
>MHYJ01000064.1:0-186 GCA_001828445.1 Planctomycetes bacterium RBG_16_43_13 | reverse complement strand
ATAGTTGGCTTAAATTCTGATAAATCAGTCCGGGCTATTAAGGGAGATGGTCGTCCTGTGCTTTCTGCTAAGGAAAGAGCAGAACTTCTTGCTGCGCTCGAGGCGGTTGACTATGTAGTTATATTTGATGAGGATACACCTTTTAATCTAATAAAGATAATTAAACCCGACATCTTGGTTAAGGGC
>MHYJ01000063.1 GCA_001828445.1 Planctomycetes bacterium RBG_16_43_13 | reverse complement strand
CGGTCATCGCCGTGTTCTGCCTGCTCTGTTGCACGCTTCCACGCCTCGATTGCCTCATCTTTTTTGCCGAGTTTCTCGAGAGACATTCCAATCCAATAATATGTCTCTGCTTCTGGTGGATTGTCAATCTGACCTGGACCAAGGTTTTTTGGATACTCTATCGAGAGCTTAAACTCTTTAAGTGCCTCAGCATAATCGCCTTTTTGGAATAACCTTTCACCTAATCCTATGTGCAGGGCAGTATATATCCCATACAGAGAGCCCTGTCCTTCCCAATTTATGTATGAATCAGCGGCAAGTAGGTCACGGGCATTTTCGTATTCTCCAAGCTGAAGATATGCCCTTCCAAGTAAAACGGTGATATCTGCTCGTGTTAGCTTCTTACCCCTTGTTTTCTCAAGCACCTCTTTTACTTTTATATGCTGGTTAGTTTCTGAATATAGACGCCCGAGGTCGCGGTATAACGTAAGGTCATCAGGATTAGCTTTAAGGGCGTTTTCGTAGTGCTGAATTGCTATCCATAAGTTCTTATCTATCTTCCACGCTACTAACCCGAGATTACGGTGAAGGACGCTATACGAGTCGTTTAATGCTATTGCCTCTTTCCAGACCTTTACAGCGTCCTCTTTACGGCAACGTTCAAAGTAAAGGTTGCCTAAGTAGTAGCGGGCTTTCCAATCATTTGGCTGTCTTTTTACGACTTCTTCTAATATCATAAAATCAGACCTTCTGTTTGGGAATACATTGTCGGGGCTTAACTCAAATGCCTTCGCTAAACTTTTTGTATTATTAGTAAGGATACCGTGATAATAGTATGGCATAGGGTCAAGTTCTTGTCTGGTTCGTCTGTTCGTTGTGTAGAGATAATATCGTTCTATAGCATCAATCGCTACCTGTTTTAGTCCTGATGTTACAAAGAAATCAGCTATATCAAGAATCTCCTCCTTTCTGCCAGAAATTCGTTCTTCACAATCTGTGTCATCCTTGTTAATCAGCCACTGTATTACACCGCTTGGCATATCCAGAGGGTCTTGTGCTTGGACCTCCTTAAGTTCCTGCAGTGCAGTGTTTTTGTCTCCAACCTTCCAGAGTGCGTAAGCGAGTAGATTTCTGCTGGCGATGTCTCGTGGATTGAAGTTTACCGCCTTGCGAAGAGGGTCTAATGCTTTACCAAACTCACCCTGCCGCATTAGAATAGAGCCAGCCAAATTGTAGGCGGGACCGGTCGATTCAGGTCGACGTACAGCTTGGTAAGTTGTTTCAAGTGCATCATCTACAAATCCTTGTTCCAGCAGTACTTGTGCCAGGTAGTATGCCGCCATTCCATCATCAGGATTAAGCTTTATACTCTTCTCCAGATGCTCTCTTGCCAAGGTGTATTGGCCTGCTTCAAGCTCCAGTTCTCCAAGAGAGGTATATGCCGGTGCAAAGTTTACATCCTTTTTAACAGCTTTAGCATACCACTCTTGTGCTAAATGTGTGCCGCCTTCTTTATCATGGGATATCCCTATTAACCAGCAACCAGCCGCCGTATCCTCAGATGGAAGTTCCCTTGGGTTGTCAGGAGGTGTTCTTTTAGGTAGCTGGAGAGGAAATGTAAATTTAGACAGAACTTCCTTATCAGATAAAATAGTTACCTGAAATTTATCCATATTGCCTTGATACTGAAATGTGGTTGAGACGGGACTCTCCGGAGTAATCTTCACTCTTTGCTCTCCGATATCTTTAATAGAGCAAACAGTATCCCAAGCCCCTGTTCCGTGGAGCAGGACGGTAATAGTTTTGTTATTCTCATCTTTTTGGACGTTTACTGTTACGTTTTTATTTGAGTATGTAACCCCCTTTGTTCCTCTTACAGGGTACCACCACTCATCCCACTCTACTGTTTGATGGGGTTCTAAGATGCCGTAGTCGGCTTGGGTTTGAAGTGGACCTGTCTGGATTTCGTTATATAAGGTCCCGTCATCTGTTAAACTTTCCTGTGCCCTTAAGCCCCACTGACTTGTACTCCATGTCCACGACTTTTTACCTATCAGCTCAAAGTGGTTTGCGCTGGTTATTACGCCTCTATCAAGATTATGGTCGTATGAGCCATAGAAATCTTGGTCGCATCTATAAGCGAAGACCGAGGTGGGGCCTTTAAAGTTTTTTAGCCATGAGATGTCTCGTCCTTCGTGAATAGGCCAGTTGAAAAATGTCTTTCCCCAGTGGTCCGAGCCAAGGGTCATAGGATATATGAATTGGGTCTCCTTTGTATTAGGCATAGCAACGCAGTTCCAGAAGTAATAGAGCTGTTTATTGCCTGTTGGATTATATATTCTGATATGCTCCTCAAGAAAACTCCTGCCAGGCCTCAATCTTACTATAGCTACCCATTGAGTGTGATATACCTGCTCTACGTTCCCAATGGCAATTGCCTTGCTACCATCATCGTAATCAACAAACGTTGCTTCAACGGGAGAAAGGCAAGTTACAGTATGCCCTTGTGGGCCTGTATTAAATTCTATTCCGCCGGATGTCCAGGCACCTCTTAACCCAATCAGTGCAGGTTTTAGCACCTTGTTCTCGTATAGCATATTTTCACCGGTTACCTTGTCAAGGACAGAATGTATATGCCCGCCAAGCTCTGGAATAACTGTAACCTTAAGATAGGTATTTTCTAAAACCATAGTTTTATATGTTTTATCTACTTTTGTTTTAGAAAGATTGTCTTGCATTTGGTAAGGGTAGATAGTAAGCGTAGGAGAGTACCCGCCTGGGCTGACCCATCGGAATATGGATTTATATCATCGGGACCCCACGGATAAGTAGGTATAGTAATCTCCCCACGAGAAATGCTCACGCCTTGTTGTTCCTGTGCATAAGAAATAGCAACAATAGCAACTGCAGCTAACCCCAAAATGGCAATAATAGCTTTCTTCATAACCGACCCTCCTTTCATCTATTAAAATTAATAATATACAGAATATTCTTTTAATACCACAAAATATTAAGATTAGTTATGCCAAATTTCTGTAATCTATCAGTTTTATGCCATCATCTGATACAATTCTTTTAACATCTTTATGAGTTAGTAAGCCCAAGTCAATCTTTCCGTATCCTGAGATAGAAGGATGAAACATAAACTCAGTTATACCGTCTTTTATAGTTTTAAGGGCATTAATAAAAGTTTCAAGCGGTTTTGACCTGCTGTAGAAGAATTCGTATACTGCATAATCTGAAGTTTTACATTTCACTTTACTTTGATTAACCATAGATAGAACCAGTTCATAATGATTTTCGCCAACAATCCATCCGGGCAATCGTATCGGCAGTCCGTTCTCTTTTGCCAACTTAATCAATATGGGGAATATCCTTTCGTGTGATGTCATAAAGTGATGACTATCAAGATGGCTTGGTTTCATATTGAATAGTTTGTTAAATCTTTTTAGCTGATTTCTATATTCCATCTCCACTTCTACTACGTTCTTTTGATTGCCAAAGTTATTCCACCTGCTTTTGTTCCACACCTCTGGTCGGAACATATCTTGACGCTTATTTACGAGTGTCGGCACATCATTTGGTTGAGAAACGGGCTTTCCACTTGTAATGTTCAGATGTAGCCCTATACCTAAGCTCTTCCGATGCTTTAAAATCTCCTTTGCCCAATTCTCAGTAACCATATTGACCATAACAGTTGTGCTGGTAAGAATTCCGTTGGAGTGGGCTTTTAGAATTCCCTCATTTTTCTCATCAGTGTATCCATAATCATCTCCGTTTATGATAACATATTTCATCGTAGGTCTCTGCCTTAATATATTTTTACGCCTTTAACTACGCGTGTAATTACGTTACGCCTGGACGGGTTATCTGGTTTCAGCCCGTGGGCTAAAGAACTGAAGAGTCCATACATCTGAAGGAACAGCAAATAAATCGGGAACGCCATCTCATAATTATAAGAACCTAAATTGACCACATAATCTGCATATCTTGATATGGCTTTATTTGAAGATGAAGTAAGAGCAACACGACACATACCAAGTCCTTTCTTATGAAGTTGACGTATTAAGTCCATTTCATAGTTCTGAACTTTACTATCAGGTGATATAAGGTATATTACAAGGGTCCTTTCGTCAACGAATGTAATTGGGCCATGGCGGACGCCGAGAAATGTTTCAGCCATTGTAGCTATTTCCCCATCTGTTAGCTCGGTGATTTTTAGGGCTCCTTCCATAGCGGTAGTATGAAGTCTCCCTGTCCCCAGTAGTATAACACGGCGGAATTTTTTAAGCCCAAGCTGTTTAGCTAACCCAGCGTATTTATCTAAGATTTTTATACCTGCCTGTGAAAGCTGATGAACTGACGATATATATCTTCCAGGGTTATTTATAAAATTGAAAAATGCCCCTGCAATGAACATATTAGAGACAGATGTGGTCATAGCTAACCCCATATCGCACGTTTGTTTACTTAGCGGAAGAATTAGAACATTATGCTTTTTGCTAAACTGCTTTACTATTGCACTATTCTGGTTACATGTTACTACGATGTGAAACAGTCGAGGATAATCTCTGCGCATTACGTTTACAGTATGCACACTTTCTGGTGTATTCCCAGAGCGTGAAAAATGGACCATTAAGCCGTCTATATCTGAAGGGAATAAATGATTAGAATGTGTAACTATATCAGTTGCAGGGGCAGTTATAACCTTGCCGTTAATGTGATTTCGAAGTGTCCACTCCAGCGCCTTACAAACATAATATGATGAACCCGTGCCAGTTAGGATTATATTATTCGACTTTTTGTTTAAGATGTTCCTAAGATAACTATGTTTAGATACAATGTATTCCGCAGTGTTATTCCATATACAGCATTGATTCAATATCTCTTCTGGAGTATACAGCGTACCCCTTTTACGTTTTATACTTGTAGATTCCTGAACAAGGGTAAGGAGAGGGCTTTTTCTATTCATATTAAATGTTCTATAGATTAGGTGGTAAATAAAGCATTTACGTCAGTTACATTTGTAGTAATTTACTACCATTACGCTGTATTACAAGGAAAAAATAAAGGCATCTATATTAAGGGTATAATCTATACAGGTGTGTATAAAACTTATACGCTGTCTAAAACGGCTCTTAGCTTTTGACTTAATTTTATAGTTGGCGTCTATTTTGCTACATAAACCGTTGCTTTTTGTTATGAGGAGGTATAATATCAAACGTCTAAATAACAAGATTTATAATATGAAGATAATTTCTACTAAAAACGCTAAGGTCTTTAGCTGGCTGACATCTATATTTGTGCATACTGTTACATTGGCTATTCTGTTCCTATGGGCTGGTGTAGGGGGTCGGCATATAACCTCAGCTAAACCGCTTCCCGTCTTTGAGGCCAGTATCGCCAGTTTTGGCAGGAGCGCTCCTGATGGAGTTAGCTCAGAAAGGGTTGCCTATAGCTCGGTGAATGAAATTGCTACACTGTTTTCCGATATAGAGGCGGACGCCGTGGAACCGATAGAATTGGATATATTGCCAGATAATATATCGCGTTCTAATAAAGCCAGCTATCAGACATCTGGTTATCTCACGTCGGAGTTATTGGCTCATAATAGCAAATTTAATTCAGGTATAAGGAACGATAGCGAAAGTAATGTAAATGGTGATAGCACAAAGTCGCTTAACGGTGATAATGTTGGTCACGGCAGTTCAAATGGAGTCAGTGGGTCTAATGGTAACGGGAGTTCTACCACAACTGGCGTGCCGAGTTATAAATATAATCCTCCTCCTCCCTATCCCTTGGAGGCGCGTAAAAATGGGTTGGAGGGATTGGTTGTTTTGACAGTAAGAGTTTCTGCTGACGGTATCTGTAATGATATAAGTGTGAGGCAATCATCTGGATATTCAATCCTCGACAACACCGCAGTTGACGCCGTTTGTAAGTGGCGTTTTACACCTGCTATGGATGGAGACATACCAGTAGAGAGCTTTTTAGAAGTGCCTATAAGGTTCAAGTTGAAGGGATAATCGCCACATATCCGTTACTTCTTGCTGAAAAATGGGCGGTAGAGGACTCGAACCTCTGACCTCTTGGGTGTGATCCAAGCGCTCTACCAACTGAGCTAACCGCCCTGGTTAAATAATACATTAAGTATATAAAGCACCTCTTATATTCGCAAACACTTTTGCTAAAGCACCTAAAAGTCGATATAATTATATAGGGACTTTTGTGTATGATAAAGAGTATATTATTGGTAGATACTAATACTGATACACTTGAATACCTCAAAAATCACCTTGATGCCCCCAATATTCATATACGTATAGCCAAAAATGGCGAAGAGGCGCTGGACATCTTATCTAATAGTAACATAGACCTTTTAGTTACTGCCCTTGAGATGCCACATCCGAATGGCGTGGACCTGCTTGTCGAGATGGATAGTAGGGGATTAAGTATGCCGGTAATTTTCTTATCTAAATTATACAGAGAGGATAAGGGGGTGCGTGAACGGCTCCATACGCTGGGACCATATATGTTGTTGGATAAGCCGATATTTATGAATCGTCTCTACGAGGCGATAGAAGTGGCGCTCCAGTTTAAGATAAACTGGGAGGAGCGGAGAGCAAGCACACGGTATCCTATACGGCTCGATATGCAACTCTCATTTAATACTCCTATAGGAGTTGGCGAGACAATAAAAACTAAAACTATCGACTTGAGTATGACAGGCGTATGCTTCGAAAAGCCAGTTTGCGAGGTCTGTACGGGATATGAAAAAGGTGGTGTTCACAAGGATTGTGTATTATATCCTTATGCAATTGCGAAGATATATTCTAACCCCCTTGATATATATATAAAGATATCTGAATCAGAAACGCTTCAACTGAAGGGTAAGGTCGTGCATACGCTTATAGAAGGAGAGCAGTATAATAAAAACAGCAGGGAATTTATAGGTATAAGGTTTGTAGATGTATCACACGATAAGCGCGAGGAATTGAAAATGTTGCTGAAGCGATATTCCAGATAGAAATTTACTCTTTTACCTCACATCTTTCTATATGTTCGCCTCTAAAAGTAGCAATATGCCCGTTGTCGAGCCGTAATATAATGCCGTCTAATGGGTCACTTTCTATTACGACCCCATTAAATAGCTTCCCATTTTGATGTATTTTTACATTCTTGTCTATGATATCCAAATGCCTTTTCCAGTTGTTTATAATTGCATCAGGTCTGTTATTTTTAAGCTGTTTATACCAGTTATCCATAGATCCTAAAAGTGCTTTTGTAAACGCCCTTTTGCTAATTTCTGCCCCATATTCCAACAGTAGTGACGTGGCAACTTTAGATAACTCTTTAGGGAATTGATGGCTCTTTATGTTTATATTTACGCCTATGCCTAATATAAACATATCTGGCTTATCAGAGATGAATCGTGATTCTACCAACACACCAGCAACTTTTTTGCCTGATAAGATCACATCATTTGGAAACTGTATTTCTGCCGTGAGCCCACATATTTCATCTATGGCGTCCACCACTGACAGTGCCCCTATAGCAGTTATGAGTGAGACATAACGGACTGGAATAGGATGTCGTAATATTACAGACATCAAAAGCGAGCCGTCTTTATGCCCAAACCATAAACGTCCAAACCGTCCTCTTCCCTTAGTTTGCATCTCTGCCATAATAACTGTTCCATCCATAGCATCATCTATGGCTTCCCTCCAAGCTATATCGTTAGTAGATTCTACTGCCTTGAAATGAAGTATTTTCTTACCGATTAGTTTCATATTCTGGGGTTTAGTATATATCTGACACCTCGAGCGATACATCTATCGCTTTCACTGAATGTGTTATAGCACCTATTGAAATACGGTCTACACCGGTTTTGGCGACTGCCCTGACATTCTTAAGTGTTATACCACCTGATGCCTCTATAGTAATATGCCCACCTGACTTCCGGCGGATTATTTTTACTGCTTTTCGGATATCCGACGGAATCATATTGTCGAGCATTATAGCGTTAACAGGTAAACGAGAAAATCTTATTGCCTCAGATATGCTTGTTGCCTCTATTTCTACAAAGGTTTTCTGTTTCCTATTTATAAGTTTCTTTATTTTTCGTTCCAGTTCTGCCAAAGACGTGTTGTAGCACCTAATGTGGTTACCCTTGATAAGTATAGCATCATACAACCCCATTCTATGGTTTACACCGCCCCCACATCTAACGGCGTATTTTTCAAGTTCTCTCAACCCAGGCGTCGTTTTACGGGTATCTAAGATTTTAACATTATAGTTGCTGACAGCATCTACAAATTTCCTTGTTAATGTGGCAATGCCTGATAATCGTTGAATGAAATTAAGGGCAACTCGCTCGCCAGCTAAAATGCCTCGCATTGGCCCTGTTATAGTAGCTACGGTTGTATTTTTTCTAACTCTTTTACCATCTTTTACAAGTAACCTTACTACAATACGTCTATCCAAATATGAATAAACTAATTTAATCGTATTCAGTCCACATACCACAGCCGCTTCCTTAAAAATTATCTTAGTCCTACAGTATGTAGTAGGTGATATTAATGAACTTGATGTGATATCGCCTGTGCCAATATCTTCCTTAAGAGCAGAGATGATAGCATCTTTGACCTTATTGATATTTATGGTCTTCATCCTTTTTGTGAGGTGATAAAGTTATTTTAGGACAATACGTTCTTTATCGTTACTCCTATATCTGCTGGGCTTGCTACTGTAGTTACACCTGCTTCTTGGAGGGCTGCGTATTTTTCTTTAGCAGTGCCTTTTCCTCCTGTAATTATAGCACCAGCGTGCCCCATTCTTTTACCCGGTGGGGCTGTCTGGCCTGCTATAAATGACACAACTGGTTTTGAGAAATTGGCTTTTATATATGTTGCGGCATCCTCTTCCATTGTACCGCCAATCTCTCCTATTAAGACCACTGCCTCAGTTTGGCTATCTTTTTCAAAAAGTGCCAGTAGGTCTATAAAGTTGGTGCCGAGTATAGGGTCACCGCCTATGCCGACGCAGGTGGACTGCCCTAAACCTACATTGGTAAGTTGCCAAACTGCTTCATAGGTAAGTGTGCCGCTACGAGACACTACACCGACCACACCCTTTTTGTGTATGTAGCCGGGCATAATACCTATCTTGCATTCGCCCGGAGTTATAATACCAGGACAGTTTGGTCCTATCAACCGCGTTTTTCTTGTGGATAGATATTCTGCTATTCTAAGTTCATTTAGTATTGTAATTCCCTCTGTGATACAGACAACAAGTTCTATACCGGCGTCTGATGCCTCCATAACAGAGTCAGCCGCAAATGGTGGGGGAACAAATACGACTGATGCATTTGCGCCCGTCTTTGTAACCGCCTCTGCAACTGTGTTAAATATGGGGATTTTACCTTCGAACAACGTCCCGCCCTTACCGGGGGTTACGCCTGCTACTATGTTTGTGCCATATTCGAGCATCTGTTTGGCGTGGAAACTGCCGGCACTGCCTGTTATCCCCTGAACTAATACACGTGTGAATTTATTGACAAGAATGCTCATATCTTTAGTATGCGAATATATGTTTGGGACGGCAATATGTCAAGTTTTTTGATGGCTTGGCGAAGAAGATGCACTATTTAACACCGACATAGTATATTGCAGCAGATGAGGCGAGCATACTTCTCTTATTATGTATAAATCCATCAAGCCAGTTAAGCGGATAGAACACCCACGTCCCTATATACCATACTACAAAATTAAAATCCCTGTCAGGACTCAAGTTTTTGGCTATAGATTGTATTATAAGAAAGATTGCCACGAATGGTCCTGCGGCTACCCCCAACTCAATTTCTCTAAAGTTAGATAGTAACTGTCTGACTCCGATATGGGTATATCGAACATATTCTTCAGGAGCCGGGTTATATTCTATCAGGAATGGCGTACTGATATATATGGCGCCGCCTGCTCTCATTGTGTTGTGTGTCTCCTTTATCATACGAGGGGCGTCTTTAACGTGTGTAAGCACCGCTTGTAATATAGCCCCATCGAACACAGAACTCTTAAATGGTAGCCAATGTGCATCACAGATAACATTTATATCTTTGTCCTTTTCGAGGTTGATGCATATTAGCTTAAAATATGGCGAAAAATACTTATAGTCAGTTTCACGCAAACTTCCTACGTATAGGATCTTTGCCTCTTGCCCTGTTATATTCCGCATAAGTTGAGATACGTGGCTATAACTTCTATTTATACCGTGATGAGGTGGCTTTGGCAATCTGTGTAGAATCCTACTTATTTGTTTTGTGAACCAGAATATTGGGTTCATC
>MHYJ01000062.1 GCA_001828445.1 Planctomycetes bacterium RBG_16_43_13 | reverse complement strand
TCGGTCGCGGAGAGGGGGCTCCTCAGCGGGGTATCCTACTACCAATGTTGTTATGGGGAGGACGTCCTTAGGGCAGTGAAGGAAATCGGCTAATCCCTTATTATTCCAGAGTGTTGTTCCCATAAAACATATTCCTAAGCCGAGATGCTCTGCGGCGAGAGCGGCATTCTGTGCGGAGATGAAGGCGTCGCCCGCCGATACCATAAAGCACATAAAGTTATCAAAGCCCGGCTCTGCGTCATTTTCTCGGCACCATTTATTCATACGGTTCCAGTCGGCACAGAATGTCAGGATGACGGGCGCCTCTAAAATCATATCCTGTCGGGAGTGTAGCTCCCAGAGTTTCTTCTTGTTCTCGGGGTCTTTCGTGATGATGATGCTTACAATCTGTATATTCCCGCTGGAGGAAGCCCTCAGCGCCGATTCGAGGATTTTATTCAGATATTCATCAGGAATTGGGTCGCTTTTATATTTCCGGATAGAGCGATGGGATTGCATTTGCTGAATAATGTCCATAGTTGCCTCCTTTCAAAGAGTAAAATATATGATTAATAAATGGGTGTTATTATACAAAATGGATAACACTTTGCCACTGCAATTTAATGATTTACACTTTGCGGATAAGAATTTAGAATAGCACATATTTCGGGTATGAAGATATATTTACTGGTGCTGATTGCGCTGTGCATAGTCCTCGCAGTTGCGGGGCTTGCATTCCCGGGCAACCTCGACAGCAGAGACCAGGCGTTGCAGGGGCTCTATGTGTTGGATGTTTTTTATAATGGGAATTACATCCTGCCCTACGCACACGGGACGGAGCCGGCGAGTAAGCCGCCGCTATATAATTGGATTGCGGCACTTGTCTCTATCCCATTCGGCGAGGTGAATGAGGTGTCAATAAAAATTCCTGCCATCTTATCGGCTATAGGGCTCGTGCTGGTAACATTTTTCTTTGCGAGGAAGTTGTTAGGTGATAAGGCGGGTTTTATATCGGCACTAATACTTATTGCGAATTTTCACTTCATCAAGCTCGAGACGGTGGCGAGGACGGATATGATGCTGACGTTCTTCATTACGTTGTCGCTCTTTCTATTCTATAAGGGCTATGTTGCTACGGATGGGAAGGTGCGAGGAAGGTATTACTTTTATTTTTATGTAGTATGTGCATTGGGGACGTTGACAAAAGGGCTTGTAGCACTCGCCCTGCCCGCCCTGGCGATTTTCATCTATCTCTGGGTGGTGAGTGATTTGAGGCACATAAAGGAGATGAGGATATTTACGGGTGCGGTTGTGTATTCGGTGCTTGTGCTTGCGTGGTTCATACCGGCGCTCTTGATAGGGGGCAAGGAATTCTGGAACAAGGTGGTGGTGAACGAGATGTGGGAGAGGTTCTGGGGCATCGGGAGTCGCTCGGAGGCGACTCGCCCATTTTATTATTTGTGGGGACATCTGCTCGGCAAATTCCTGCCGTGGAGTATTTTTCTGCCGTTTGCGATATGGAGGGTGTTCCCGATAAAGAGGTCTGCGGCGGCGCAACCGCTCCTTTTTCCATTTATATGGTTTGCGACATTCTTTATCTTCTTCACTATCTCTGCAGGAAAGCGGGCGGACTATATATTCTTGCTATATCCCGCAGGGGCAATAGTGGTGGCGTACCTATTGGATATAGAGATGGATGTGCGACGCAAAGTAATCGAAAGGGTTTTTATTGTTACTTTTATAGTGCTACCGTTC
The DNA here is from genome assembly GCA_001828445.1 of Planctomycetes bacterium RBG_16_43_13. The sequence goes on along the minus strand of MHYJ01000062.1, from coordinate 3,439 downwards.
GCTTTTCTCGGACTTGTTATTTTTTACTCTATACCTCTTATATTGGCTAAAACCAACTATTTCGGTAATAGGGCCCTATCTCTTGAGATAGGCATCATTATAGACATAATATTGTTAGTAATTGTTTTATTAACTAGTAGGATTATTAAAAAACGGAAGATCATTGTTATAATACCACTTTTGTTAGTAACGATAGTTCTCAATATTGGCTGGATAATATTCGGTATAAACAGTAGCAGTAACTTAGATTATAATGGAGATATTACACGCAAATTCTGTAAAAAGGTTGAAAATACAGTTGGTAATAAACCTATATATTTTTTTGGTGTTCATAATTCTATACTATTCTATCTAAAGCGAAATGTCAGGCAATTAAGTGAAGCAGAGGTAAAAGAATTGGCGATTAAGGGGGGAGATTATGTGGTGTCAGAAGCACGTGCCATAGGACGTATATTTGACTACAAGGATGTAGGAACTACTGTAATTCATGAGCTAACATTAACTTCGTATGGCAGTTCTGTTAACGCCCTCATTCTCCTTCAATTCCATCCGCAAAAATGACGATATAGTAAGGGGAGAAATTCTATCTTTATGAACATAATAGGGCAGGGCAGGACTATAAGCGGGAGCGTCCAGCTCGACCAACAGCAGATAGCGGTGTCCGACAGGACTATTCGGCTCATCAATGCGGTGATGAAGGCGAATGAAGCGACACCGATTGACCCAAACTCATCTATACAGCATTCCGATATGACTGACACCGGCGTAGGCGTTCAGGTTGACTTTACGGTGTAGTTACTATAAATCTAAAATTAAAAACTAATCTTACGAACACCCTAACGTATTCCCGCAGTTCAGGCACTTATAGCAGGCGCCGTTTCTGACGGTGATATGTCCACAGAGATTGCAGAACGGTGCATCGCCCATCATCTTCGAGAGGTGCTCGTTCAACGTGTTGTTACCATTTGTTGGTGTCGTGTCTATAGAGGTAACAGGCGTCTTCTTTAGATTCACCTCCTCCGTAGATGTATTGAAACCCGTGAGGGGCAGTTGTTGTGCGTCTGCGGTTTTGCCCAATGCCTCGTCGTCCATTGCCTTTCTCATAGCGTTCTTGTCGTGGGTCAGTTCGCCTGCAGGACCGTCAGTCGGCTTTACCTGAACAAAGTCGGTCATATTGAGATACTCCATTCCGAGGACGCGGAATATGTAGTCCACAACGGATGTGGCGAACTTTATATTTGGGTGGTCAACTGGTCCCTGTGGCTCGAAGCGGGTGAATGTAAAGACATCCACGAATTCCTTTAGCGGGACGCCATATTGCAAGCCGAGGGAGACGGAGATGGCGAAGCAGTTCATCATACTGCGGAGTGCGGCGCCTTCTTTGTGCATATCTATGAAAATCTCGCCGAGTGAGCCGTCGGGATATTCGCCTGTTCGGAGATAAACCTTCTGACCTGCGACCCGTGCCTCCTGCGTGAAGCCCCTCCGCTTTTTCGATAACCTTCTACGTGTTAGGGCGGATGGGTGGGCGGCATCCTTGCTGGTCGTTGTTTGCGAGTCGGCACGTTTTACAGTGCTGAGTGGCTGGGCGGATTTACACCCGTCGCGATAGAGCGCTACGGACTTTAGCCCGAGTTTCCACGCCTCTACGTATGCCTCTCTTATATCGTCAACAGTAACATTATTAGGCATATTTATTGTCTTTGATATAGCACCTGAAATAAACGGCTGAACCGCCGCCATCATCTTTATATGCCCGAGGTGATGTATAAATCGCTTGCCTGTTCTACCGCATACATTGGCACAATCGAAGATAGGTAGATGCTCCTCTTTCAGGAAGGGGGCGCCTTCTATAGTCATAAATCCGCAGATGTGATTATTAGTCGCCTCTATCTGTTCGTCTGCAAAACCGAGTGCCTTTAATAGGTTAAAGGATGGACTATTATACTGCTCCGGCTTGAAACCGAGCCGCTTCAGTGTCTCCTCGCCGAGCGTCCAAATGCTAAAGGCGTGAGAGATGTCGAAAACCTTCGCCAGATTCTTATCTATATTTGCTATGTCTTCTAATGTGAGTCCTTTGGCGATTAGCGACCTCTCGTTTATATAAGGTGCGTTAGTTAGTGTAAGCGTGCCGTTTATGTGCCGTACTATCGCCTTTATTTCGTCTTCTGTATAGCCAAGCGTCTCAAGGGCTAACGGGACCGATTGATTTACTATCTTGAAATATCCTCCCCCTGCGAGTTTCTTGAATTTCACCAACGCAAAATCCGGCTCTACGCCTGTAGTGTCACAGTCCATCAAAAGTCCTATCGTCCCCGTCGGCGCTATTACCGTCATCTGCGAGTTCCTATATCCAAACCTCTCACCAAATGCGAATGCCATATCCCAATCCTCTCTTGCCGCCTTTGATAGGTAGTCGGGGCAGGCATCACTTATCTTATATGCAGAATCCCTGTGCATATTTATTACGTTGAGCATCGGCTGGCAGTTTTGCTCAAAGCCGACAAACGGACTCTTGACGCGGGCAATCTCTGCTGAGGTTCTATAAGCCCTGCCGCACATAATCGCTGTAAGGGCGGCGGCAGTTGCTCGACCTTTATCACTGTCATAGGGTATCCCCTGAACCATAAGTAACGTGCCTAAATTTGCATATCCTAACCCTAAAGGTCTATAGTCGTGGCTGTTTTGTGCTATTGCCTTCGTCGGATAAGATGCCAAGTCAACTACTATCTCCTGCGCTATTGAGAATATCGTGCAGGCATACCTAAATTTCTCTACATCAAATGTCCTGTCTGGTCTAATTAGCTTTATTAGGTTTACTGATGCGAGATTGCAGGCAGAATCGTCCAAGAACATATATTCTGAGCAAGGGTTAGACGAGTGTATCCTGTCTGTGTTAGGGCAGGTGTGCCATTTATTTATTACGGTATCGAATTGGACACCTGGGTCGGCGCACTTCCACGCCGCTTCTGCGATTTGGTTCATCAGTTCCTGTGCTTTATACGTTTTGACTACTTCTCCAGAAGTCCTGCGTCTCGTATGCCACTCGCCGTCGTTCTGGACATTCTGCATAAACTCGTCTGGCACCCTTACGGAGTTATTAGAATTTTGTCCGCTGACGGTTTTATACGCCTCTCCGTCCATACCGTTTTGATAACCTGCACTGAGGAGCGCAGAGACCTTATGCTCTTCCTTCACCTTCCAACTTATAAACTTTTCTATATCAGGGTGGTCAACATCAAGTATGACCATCTTTGCGGCGCGACGTGTAGTCCCGCCTGATTTTGTCGCACCTGCGGATTTATCTAAAATCTCGAGGAACGACATAAGCCCTGAGGATGTTCCGCCGCTCGAAAGTGGTTCACCCTCTGCACGGACACGTGAGAAGTTAGAGCCGGTGCCACTGCCGAACTTGAATATCTTCATTTCTCTTTTAACA
>MHYJ01000061.1:14872-16463 GCA_001828445.1 Planctomycetes bacterium RBG_16_43_13 | reverse complement strand
ATTTAAGCTGTTTACCCTCTTGTAGCTGTCAAATATTGTTGCCATTCCTCGGCTACTATTATAACTTCCTTATATACAACAGTTTATTAGTGTCAACAATATCTTACAGCTATTGATGATTATAGCATATATAACCCAAATAAGCAAATATCCTACTAAATATTAAACACCTCCTGAGATGAAAAGTTCTGATTTATTAGCGTTAAAAACATTGCCTAAAACTTCTTTTCTATCTATAATTCTGTTATAGAATATGACCGCGAAAATGTTGTTAGGAGAAGAACTCGCCTCAAGGATGAAGCAGGAGCTTAAGGAGAAGCTCGATGCACTCCGCAAAAGTGGTATCAATCCCTGTGTTGCTGCAGTCCACAACCCCAAAGACCCCGCCGTCCGCGTCTATATGCGGATGCAGAAAAAAGCGTGTAATGATATGGGGGTTGACTATACGATTGAGGAAATAAGTCCTTCTATGACAGAAGACGATGTTATTGCTATCGTTTCACGACTAAACGCAGATAAAAAAGTTACAGGCATCACTGTTCATCTGCCTCTCCCCAGCGGGATGAATACAAATAGAATTCTTAGGACTATTTTCCCGACTAAAGATATAGAGGCGACGCATCCGTATAATTTGGGTATGCTCGCCTTCGGAGACCACAAGCCCTCTCCCTGTGCGGCAACCGCTGGCGTGGAACTTCTAAAATCGATAAAGCCCGTTCTAAAGGGATTAAACACAGTCATTGTTGGCAGAAGCCCGATGATTGGTAGGGCAGTCGCTATGCTTCTCTTACAGTCAAAGACGGATGCCCCTACTCCTACGATTTGCCATACCGCAACTGTGGATTTATCCTCCTATACGAGAAGGGCTGATGTCCTCTTCGCCGCCGCTGGCAGTGCGAACCTTATCAGAGGTAATATGATAAAGCCCGGTGCCATAGTCATAGATATAGGTGTGAACGAACTCGACGGCAAACTTGTCGGCGACGTCAATTTTGACGAGGCGAAGGAAGTCGCTGGCTGGATAACCCCCGTTCCCAGCGGTGTAGGGCCAGTAACACTTTCTGTCTTCCTTAGAAATATTTACGAATGTGCAAAATTACAGAGAAATCTATAAGATAAAATGAATATTCTAATTACTGGTGGTGCTGGATTTATTGGCTCACATCTTACCGAACGTCTTCTAAGGGAAGGTAACTCTATCATAACTATAATTGACGATTTTAACGATTACTATGACCCTAAAACAAAATATAGAAACATAGCAAGCTTCCCTGGAGAAGGTGTTTGCATTGAAACAATAGATATACGAGATACAGAAGAGGTAGAGCGAGTTATCGCAAACAATAAGCCCGACTTAATTATCCACCTCGCCGCAAGGGCAGGAGTTAGGCCATCTCTAAAAGACCCTGTCCTCTATACCTCTGTCAATGTTGATGGCACAATAGGCATCCTTGAACTCGCCAGGAAGTATGGCATTAAGAAATTCATCTTTGCATCGTCTTCCTCCGTCTATGGCAACACTGATTCTGTCCCATTTAGAGAAGATAATCACAATATCCAGCCCATCTCACCCTATGGTGTCTCGAAATTG
>MHYJ01000061.1:11292-14812 GCA_001828445.1 Planctomycetes bacterium RBG_16_43_13 | reverse complement strand
CGCTTCTTCACAGTATATGGTCCCCGCCAGCGACCAGATATGGCAATACACAAATTCACCCGCTTAATCTATGAAGGTAAAGATATAGAGATGTATGGCGACGGCTCTACGAAGCGGGATTATACCTTCATAACGGATATACTTGACGGAATCAGCGGTTCTATCAATCGCCTCTTACAAGCAAATAGTGTAGGTTTTGAGTCGTATAATTTAGGTGAATCACGGACAATCGAACTAAGATGTCTTGTGGAACTTATTGAAAAGGCATTGGGGAAAAAGGCGCGAGTAAAACGACTCCCAGAGCAGACAGGAGACGTCCGTCTCACCTATTCAGATATATCGAAGGCGAGGCAGAATTTATGCTACAACCCACAGGTGAAGATAGAGGATGGTATACCGGAGTTCGTAAAGTGGTTTAAGGCGAATCTGTAGTTCTCACAAAATTGAAGAATTTTACACACCTATCTTGACAAAATCCTATTATGTGGTATGCTATCTATGGAATTAGTGTAATGTTCAAGGAGGTAAAAGTCAGTTACCTAAAAGGGGATTTATATATGTGGCAAAAGTGTAATGCACAAAACACAGATACAAACTACGTTGCAAAGCAACATATAAACTCTAAATTTGTAGGTGGCTATACCCTACTCGAGGTTACTGCCGCTATGGTTCTACTTGCTGGCACTATCCTCGGGGTAATAGGCACTTTTACTTATGCCTTCCGCACAAACGAGATGTCACAGACACAGACCATCTCATACAAAGCCGCACAGGATGTTATGGAACAAATAATGGCTATGGACTATGGCACGTTAACTGCCCAGAATGGCGTTCAGTTTGACGTAATCGGCTTGGACAAGGTGCCACCGCCAAACTCTTTAGGATTAGTAACAGTAACGGATGTAACACCAACACCACCACCCGGTAAACTATACCAGATAACGGTATCCGTAAATTATGCAGGTGGTAACGGTGTGCCTCGAATAAATGTAAATTTAGTAACTATGAGGGCGAAACCGTGAGACAGAATACAGAATATAGAGGGCAGAGGACAAAGACGAGTGGCTTCACTCTACTTGAGGTTATGATTGCCTCTGTGATATTGGCGGCTGTAATTCTTGCCGCTGTCTCTGCCTATGAAACAGGTATGCGGGCGTATTCTACCGCATCCTCTATAACTGATGCAGAAGGGTCTCTAAGAGTCGCTATAGATAATGTTGTTGCAGAACTCTGGGAGACAGACCCCGCTTATGTCTGGGTAAATTCTTTTACAGATGTTGATTTTGCAACCCCGCAAGAAGCGATAACGTTTCTTTCACCACGAAATGCTACCGGTAACTTCATCATAGCCGCAGGTCAGCCATCGTGGCAGAGCGTCTGTGTATATTGCCCCTATGCATATACAGATGTAACGGGCGTGGTAAGGAGACAACTCCGCAGATATGAGTGGACAGGCGTTCCCGCCCAATATACTCAGACGGGATTTGTCCTGACATTTAATATAACAACTACACAGATAACCCTGCCAAATGGTGTTACCCTTGACAGAAGGGTGGGGAGGGTAGTGTTAAATAATACGAGTGATTTAAGCGTGAGCGGGAGTTACCCATTAAGGTTAGGTATAACTGCCTATGCAAATGTGCCGGGCAATACCGTGCCTATAACACTTACTACAGATGTTGCAGGGAGAAACAAAAATTAGGTTTACGTGTTTAATTTTATAGGAGGTGTTTTATGATTACATTACACAGAAAATCTGAGGGTATGAAGCCCTTTACCCAACGCGGTGCCGCACTTGTAGTGGTTGCCGCCATTTCCTTTATACTGATAGCCGCAGCTGGTGCCCTGATGTCTCAGGTCATAGCCAGAGTCAACACTGATTTTACCTTTGACGAGACACTCCAGGCGACATACGCCGCTGATGCTGGGCTCGAGGATGTGAAATACTACGTCAAAAATAGCGCCTATGATGCAGATGGCAATATATGGCTAAGCACAAATTCATCTCCAACTGGGTTCCCAGCAATATCTGGCTTACAGGTTGGGGGATATGGTGCCCAGCCCTCAAACGTTAATGTTACGATAACAGACCTCGGCACAGGATGGTATAGGGCTATATCTACTGCTACACAGCCCAGCGGTAAGTTCTCATCCACTGCTATTGAGATTAAAGGTAGGGACAGCTACTCTAAATATATGTTCTTCTGGAACGTTGCAGACCTGAATGTAGGGACTACAACAGTTCGTGGCGACGTCCACTCAAACATGAAGGACAATTTCTACTACGGTAATGCAAGGATGTATGGCAACGTAACTGCCGTTCAGGGGATATTCTATTACTCAGGTGCAACAACTGCTAACACGTATTTCTATAAGGATGTGGATGGAAACGTAAGTATTATACCAAATCCAACCACTGCCCAGATTGCTGCGCTGCACGACGAGGCAACAGGTCCATATCAGGTGGATAATACAAGTCCATATTATGCAGGGTTCGGCTCGTTCAATACGGAGATTATCCTATCGGGTAGTAATGTTACTATAACAGCCAAAAATCCTGGAACGGGAGCAATTCTGACAACGGGCAACTATCCATTGCCAGCCAATAACCTCATATTCGTTCAGGGAGCCATTACTAAATTAGAGGGGAATATAAACGGCAGAGTTACCATAGCAACTATGAGCAGTGCGACTATAACCAATAGTATTAAATACATAGATTCAGAGGGCGACCCGGCATATCAATTGTATGAGAATGGCAATCCCATTAGCGATACAGCACCCGGTGTGGTATGGTCAGAGCCAACGTATCAATATCTGCCAAATCCGAACTATGACCCAGCTACTCCATCCAACGTAGGTATAATGGCTCAGTCAAATGTAGTCATAGCGGACTCCGCCCCTTACAATGTTCAATTACACGCCGCCTTGCTTTCATCTAATGGTGACTGGCATGCAAGCTTGGGGCTAAAGAAAGGCAACCTACGCGTCCTTGGTTCAATGGTTACACAGTTCGGCGGTTATCGTTATAACGGTTCCGGCTACGGCTATGCTAAATCAGGCGAGTATATCTATGACCAGAATCTACTGACCTACCCGCCTGAATACTATTTAGGTGTGGATAACCCCACGTTCAGTGCTTGGAGGAGGATGTAATATGAATAAACTCAAAGCAGGACCGCAAAACAAGGGAGACAAACTCTTTAGCATACTTATGCTCAATCTCGTGGGAGTAGCGATAATGCTTGTAGGGTTTCTCGTTATCGTCATAATACAGGTAGGCAATAAGGATTCGGTATCTACCGAACCGCAGGCGACAACGCAATCAGATAGCAGTGGAGGGCAGGCAGAACCGGAAGGTAGGATACCTCCTCCTAACGAGCAGATACAGCAAGTTAAATCGACAGTTGATACTGCAGATAATGAGAAGGGCCGACTCTACGAGTCGCACCACGTCCGCATCCGTTTCCGCGAGGCACAGCCGCCATCTGATATCGAGGGAAATAGCGAACGCATAGAG
>MHYJ01000061.1:10912-11181 GCA_001828445.1 Planctomycetes bacterium RBG_16_43_13 | reverse complement strand
ATAACTAATTTTACTTGCAAACTGTAACGTTTATTGTAGCATATTATAAATATTTTTTAGGAGGACAGAATATGGTGGGTGTATATGTAGCGATAGCGGTGGCGGTGTTGATAGTCCTATGGTTTGTAGCGGCATATAACGGACTCGTTGGCTGGCGGAATGCAGTCAAAAATGCTTGGTCTCAAATAGATGTTCAACTGAAACGTCGCCACGACCTCATACCAAATATCGTAGAGACGGTAAAGGGCTACGCCAAGCACGAGCGCGAG
>MHYJ01000061.1:6311-10777 GCA_001828445.1 Planctomycetes bacterium RBG_16_43_13 | reverse complement strand
AAGGCAAACCAGAACTTTATGCGGCTACAAGAGGAACTAACATCTACGGAAAATAAAATCTCCTTCGCTCGTCAGTTCTATAACGACACCGTAATGACCTATAATACAAAGATACAGACCGTGCCTACTAATATAGTAGCGGGTATGTTTAACTTCACACCCGAGCAGTTCTTCCAGATACCAGAGGTGGAGAAAGAGAATGTGAAGGTGCAGTTCTAAAGTGGGGTTGCCAGGTTAGAGTTAGTATTGCTATATGCAGAATGTCCCCCATCTCTATCAGCTAATCTCTAAGAATAAGCGGTATTCGTTTCTCCTGATAATGCTAATTACTGCCCTCTTTGTCGCAGTCGGATATTTTATAGGTGCTGCCTATGCGAACCCATTTATCGGGATATTCTTTGCCTTCGCCGTCTCGCTTGTGATGGCTCTTACCTCATACTTTGCGGGCGACTCAATAGTGTTAGGGCTAATGGGTGCTGAGGAGGCGGATAGGGCAGAATATCCCCAACTCTATAACGTTGTAGAGGAGATGAAGATAGCAAGTGGGCTTCCGATGCCGAAGGTCTATGTCATCCACTCCGCCGCATCTAACGCATTCGCTACGGGCAGGAATCCAAAGAACGCATCCATCGCGGTTACTACAGGAATTTTGGAGCTTCTGAAGCGCGACGAGTTGCAGGCAGTTATAGGGCACGAGATGTCGCACATCAGGAATTACGACACACTCTATGCCGTAATTATGGGCATAATGGTTGGGGCGATAGCGATAGCGTGCGACTCATTCTGGCGGATGCTCAGGTGGGGACGTTTAGGCGGCAGGTCGCGGGGTAGGGGAGCCGGACAGGCACAGGCAGTGATTTTACTCATAGCAATTATACTTGCCATCCTCGCACCGATAGCGGCGAAGATTATACAGTTCGCTATGTCGAGAAGGCGGGAATATTTAGCGGATAACGGTTCTGCGGAACTTACCCGAAATCCCGAAGCCCTCGCCTCCGCACTTGAGAAGATAGCAGGCGACCCCGACCCGCTGGATGTCGCAAATCGTGGTGTTCAGCACCTCTTTATAATCAACCCCCTTCACACCTATAGCGGCGACACACAATGGCTGGTAGGTCTTTTTTCGACCCATCCGCCTGTAATGGAGCGGGTAAGGATACTGAAGGGATTAGCACATACGTATATAAAAGACAAATCCTAAATCCGATATTATTTTAGAGTTTCGGATACATTCTAAATATGTCGAAAAGGCTTTACAAAAACTCTTTATTAGAATATAACTTACTCAAATGGATATAATAGATCTCTTCAAAACTGCTGTGGCTAAAAATGCTTCAGATATTATTGTTACTACGCCGGCCGCACCTATACTGAGAATAAACGGTGAACTTATAGCAGTAAAAGCACCTATTTTTACCGCTGACGATACAAAAAAGCTTATCTACGGTATCCTAAGTGAAGAACAAGTAGTAAAATTTGAAGCTCATAAGGAGCTTGATTTTTCATTTACTTTGGAGGAAAAACACAGATTTAGATGCAATGTGTTTTATCAAAAAGGTAGTGTGGGAGCTAATTTTAGACTTATACATAATAAGATACCTTCTTTGGCAGAATTAAACCTGCCTCTTATATTAGAGGACTTTGCTCTTCAGCCACATGGGCTAATACTTGTTACAGGACCTACAGGACATGGCAAGTCAACCACTCAAGCGGCAATGATAGACCTTATTAATATAAAGAGGAAGAATCATGTCATTACTATCGAAGACCCTATTGAATACATTCATCAGAATAAGCAAAGTATTATTGAACAGCGTGAAGTAGGAGATGATACCCTCTCTTTTGCTGATGCTCTAAAACACGTTTTTCGACAAAATCCAGATATAATCCTTGTTGGAGAAATGAGAGACCCAGAATCAATTGCTTCAGCACTAACAGCTGCTGAGACAGGACATTTAGTCATTTCTACTTTGCATACGAGTGACGCTGTTCAAGCAATTGACCGTTTGATAGATGTTTTTCCACCTTATCAGCAAGGACAGATTCGCGCCCAACTTTCTCTGTCATTATGTGCTATCATTTCACAACGGCTTATCCCAAGAGCTGACAAAAAAGGACTTATTGTAGCGGTTGAAATCTTAAAGCATAATTCTGCGGTAGCTAATTTGATACGCGACGCTAAAATTCATCAACTTTACACAATTATGGAGACCCATGCTAAAGAAGGAATGAAAACTATGGACTATGCCCTAAAGGAACTGTATCTACAAGGGCTTATTACTTACGAAGATTGTAGAAGAAGGATGAGAAGCCCTGCATTCCTTGATAAATCCTAATTATGACCGCTTACCTTGTATGGCTTATAATCTGTTATATATATTGTATAGTTCTGTCTGTATGCGTCAGGTTAGAACTAAAGCTTGTTTACAGCAAACTATTTCATTATTTCTCTTTTTTAGCTCTACTATTCTTAGAAGTGCAGGCAGTTATAAGTATGGGAAGCATTTTGAATCTCGGCACAGCAATTTTCATAGTTTTTAGTTTTCTATTTATGGCATGTTTGCTAATACCTTATATTACTTTTCTTATTGGATTCTATTTTGATGTGGGAAAGAATGCTATTTTAGGGCTTGATAATATTAAAGTCGATAAAACTTATGATAAAGCAGAGAAAGCTGAAAAGGAAAAGGATTATGATAAGGCACTTGAAATTTACCAGCAGTATCTTCGAGAGGACCCGAATGATTGGGGAGCCAAAAGGCGCATCGGAGAAATATACTATATCAAAGGAGATTATATTGTTGCCGTGAATGAACTTATGAAAGTTTTTCCTGCTGTTGAAAACCCTGAAGCAAAAGTAGTTCTCGCTTTTAAGATTAGCGATATACTCATAGAGAAATTAGATAAAGTAGAGAGGGCTAAGGAAATCTTGAAACAGATAGAATCAGAATTTCAGTACACAAAGTGGGGACGCTATGCAACAAATCGGATACGGATGCTTGTAGCCGGCGCTGCAAAGGAATTGACAAAACAAATTTAGAGATTTTCATAAAATTCCCCCGTCCAGTAGTGCTTACCAAACGGGGGAATTGTAGTTTCTTCAATTACAGGACAGGTAGATATGTCTCTATCTCATATTGCGTAACGTGTGTGCGGAAATTATCCCACTCCATCTTCTTATTTTTGATGAAGTGCGTGAAGACATGGTCGCCGAGTGTTCGCCTCACCAACTCGCTCTTCTCTGCAAGTGTGATTGCCTCAATCAAACTACCGGGGAGATTCTTTATCCCGCGCTCGTGTTTTTCTTCCTCACTCATTTCATAGACGTTTTCCTCTACTGGTGCGGGAAGCTCGTAGCCCTTCTCTATGCCCTCAAGCCCAGCCGCAAGCATTACTGCGAATGCTAAATATGGATTGCAGGATGGGTCGGGGCTACGGAACTCTATCCTTGTCGCCTTCTCCTTGCCGGGCTTATACATAGGGACGCGTATCATATCCGAGCGATTACGCATAGCCCACGTTACATATACTGGTGCCTCGTAACCCGGCACAAGTCGTTTGTAGGAGTTCACAGTCGGGTTTGTTATTAGAGCCATCTCTGGAGCGTGCCTCATTATGCCTGCTATGAACTTTTTTGCTATATCGGATAGGTGGGATTTATCCTTCGGCTCGAAGAATGCGTTGCGGTCGCCCTTGAAAAGGGACATGTGTGTGTGCATACCTGAGCCGTTCTGCCCATTTACCGGTTTAGGCATAAATGTGGCATATACGCCGTGCTGAAAGGCAATCTCCTTCACCACGAACTTGTGCGTCATAACAGTATCCGCCATCGTAAGTGCGTCCTGATAACGTAGGTCAATCTCGTGTTGTGAATGTGCAACCTCGTGGTGCGAATATTCTACAGGTATATCCATTGCGTGGAGTGCGAGGATTGTATCGCGCCTTATGTCGAGTGCCTCGTCGCGTGGTGTTGCATCAAAATATCCCGCCTTGTCGAGCGGTTGAGGGTCTTCGACTGATTTGAAATAGAAATACTCAAGTTCGGGTCCTGTGTAGAATGTGTAGCCAAGTTTCTTCGCCCGTTCGAGCGTCTTTTTCAATATATATCGAGGGTCGCCATCAAAGGGCGTGCCGTCTGGATTGCGAATATCTGCAAACATTCGGGCAACCGCATTCTCCTTAGGCCTCCACGGCAGGACTGAAAATGTCGTAGGGTCAGGCCAGGCGAGCATATCGCTCTCATCTATGCGCGTGAATCCCTCTACAGATGAGCCATCGAATCCTACCCCCTCCTCAAAGCCCGCCTTTAACTCCTGAACGGGTATGGTAAAACTCTTTAACATACCGAGTATATCGCTGAACCATACCTTTATGAATTTGACATCGTTTTTCTCTATCTGGCTGAAGACCCAGTTTATGTCCTTTACTTGCTTGTCTGCCATAAATCCTCCAATATAAGTTATTGT
>MHYJ01000061.1:5429-6222 GCA_001828445.1 Planctomycetes bacterium RBG_16_43_13 | reverse complement strand
TACTGCAAAGTCAAGGATTTTTTATAGAGATTTTTATCTCTGCTACTACTCCACTAATTTTGTTGGCGGTATAGTTCCTCAATATAAATTCTCCTGACAGGTCGTCCTCTACGACGGAGCGGACGAGTTTCAAGCCCAAATTAGCACTCCCCGTTATGTTGAAATCAGCGGGTAAGCCGTTCCCGTCGTCCTTCAGCGATATAACTATGCCGTCGTCGCATCTCTCTATGTTCGCCTCTAATCGTCCCCTATCCCGCCCGCTGAAGGCGTGTTTGAGTGCGTTTATTATCAACTCGTTTGCGACGAGGGCTATCGAGAGCGACCTGTCGGCAGTGAGCGATATGTCCGCACCGCTCACCTTCGTTTTTATCACCTGCCCGGGCATTAGGAATGTCTGAATATTTAGTTCGAGTAGTGATGAGATGAGTTCTTTTATGTTTATCTTATTTGATGTGCTTTTGGCGAGTAGATTATGCACCTCCACCATACCCATAATGCGATTGACGGCACTCGCAAGGGCGGTCTGGGCAGAGGGGGACTCCTCCCGCCTCATCTGCAGCCGCATAATGCTCGCTATTATCTGGAGATTGTTTTTGATGCGGTGGTGTATCTCGCTAATAACGTCGGCAGTCCTCCCTTTACTGACGGCTTTTCTGCCAGAATCTCTTTTGCTGTTTCCGATAATGTCCTCCTTTTATCCATACTTAATTTCTGAATCAGGTGGAATGCGTCTCCCTCCGTTAATTTTAGTTCGTCCATTATTCTGCCCTTTGCCCTGTCGATTATCTTGCGC
>MHYJ01000061.1:0-5380 GCA_001828445.1 Planctomycetes bacterium RBG_16_43_13 | reverse complement strand
TCTCCTCGAAGCGCGATATAGCCAAGTCAACAGCGGCAAGCAGTTCCTCCTCCCTAAAGGGTTTTACCAAATATGTATATACCCCGCCTTTCCTTGCCTTCTCTACAAACCGTTTGTCCTTGTAGGCGGTTAGGAGTATGACGGGTGCAAGTGTCTGCTTGGCTATCCGTTCTGCGGCAGTCAATCCGTTTAGTTTCGGCATCTTGATATCGAGGATGACGAGGTCGGGGTGTAGTGCTTCCGCCAGTTCGAGTGCCTCTCTCCCATTTTTTGCAGAGCCGACTACAGAATGCCCCGCATTCTCGAGAATCTCCTTTAAATCCATCCTGATGATGGACTCGTCGTCGGCTATCACTATGCGATTGCTGGACATAATAATAGTGAGGATATATACAAACGCCAATAAAATCAAGGAAGCAATTACACTATCTCCATCCTCAGCTGTTTCTCTGCATCTATCTCGTCTCGGCTCAGTTTCTTGATGCAGTTAATCAATCGGTGGCGGAGGGGTTCATTATCCTTCAACGCATAGGTGGTCTGGCGAATGAGCTGTATGGCAAGCCGAAGGTAGCGGACTATGTCGCCATCCGCCGCAGTGGTGTATTTCTCCAAATCCCTGAAGTCGCATCCCCGCGACCAAGCATATACGGCGCTTGCGAGTTTGAAGTCGGCGTCCTTCGTAATGTCTGATATAGCGAGTAGCCGCTCGTTGGTGCGGATGTCCCGCAATATCTTTTCCGTCTCGCGTCCGAGCCATTTTAGATGGTCGAGTTTCCTATACCAATCGCTCTTCTTCGGCTCGAATACGATGGCGGCGAAGAGGACGGAGAGTTCGTCCTCGCTCAGGTTATCCATCAGCCCGCTGAAGTAAAGTTCGGCGACCTGCACCTCGTAGCCGTAAACGGTGGAGGCGAAGGAACCCTTCTCGGTTAATTTGGTTTGGGAATTTCTATCGGCTATGTAACCGAATTGGCGGAGGAACGTGAGGCGGCGTTTTAGTTGCGTGAGTTTGTCGAAGTAACTATGTTGCTTGCTTCTCCTCCTTCGCTCAACGTTGGAGAAACTTTTCTCACACGCCTGAAAGAGTTTGTCTTCACCCAAGCGGCTGTAGAGGGTGAGGACGGCAGAGTAGGAGAGATTGAACTGACTCCTTATCGGCTCGATGTCACCGTTTATCGTTCTGTTTATATTTTTGTAATTCATCTCCGGTTGGACTACGGAATATACGTAGCCGATGGGGTCGATGCCGCGTCTTCCTGCGCGACCAGCCATCTGGTGATACTCGCGGGTTTTGATGTAATACTCCTGTCTGCCGTCGAATTTGCGGAGCGTGTCGAAGACGACGGTGCGAGCGGGCATATTGATGCCGACTGCGAATGTCTCAGTTGCGAAGATTAGTTTGAGCAATCCTGATGTGAAGAGGCGCTCGATGACTTCTTTAAGTGTTGGGAGCAATCCTGCGTGGTGGTATGCGATGCCCTTCGAGAGCGTATTGCGGAGTTGGCGGGACGTGGCATTGTCGTCTATGTTGAATTTTTCGCAGAGGGAGTCGTAGCGTCTTAGGAGGTCGGTTTTTTCGCTGTCGGAGAGGAGGGTTTGATTAACGTGGGTAGCGTATTCTTCGCAGAGGCGGCGATTGAAGGCGAAGTAGATGGCGGGGAGGCGGTTTTCCTCATAGAGGTGCGAGATGAGTTTACCGCGCCAGTTATGAGGCGGGTGGGACGGAGCGTCAAAGTCGGCTTGTTGTTTAGTCATCTCTTTTAGCATTCGGACGCCTTTAGCGGGTAGGTAGAGGAGGTGCTTTAGCGGGATTGGTCTATCGAGCGTCTCGATGACTTTTACGTTATCGGAGCGGACGCGTCTCATCCAGTTAGCGAGTTTGTGGATGTTGGGGACGGTGGCGGAGAGGCAGATTATTTTGATGTGCTTCGGTGCGAAGATGATGCTCTCCTCCCAGACGGTGCCGCGCTCAATGTCGTCGAGGTAGTGTATCTCGTCAAAGATGGCATAACGTATGTTGTCGAGGGCGGTCGTGTTGTCGAAGATAGTGTTTCTAAAGACCTCCGTCGTCATAAGTAGCACCTGTGCAGTCGGATTTATTGTAACGTCCCCTGTCTTGATACCGATTTTATCGCCGTATTGTGCAGAGAAGTCCCTGAACTTTTGGTTCGAGAGTGCCTTTATCGGTGCAGTATAAATGATACGACTGCCCTCATTTATACACTTCTCTATAGCGTATTCCGCGACGAGCGTTTTACCTGCTCCTGTGGGTGCGGAGATTATGAGAGATAAACCATCACCGATTGCTTCTATTGCCTCTTCCTGAAATCTGTCTAATTCTATATTTTTATAATGCATTTTAGGATGTTATACCCTGCGATTAGTAACGCAATTAAAATACATTCGCTTCGTGTAGCGGCTCGCCTTCCTTGAAACGTTCTACCCGTAGTTGATGTATATCTATGGATGGTTTGCCATCTACTATCAATTCTGCGAGTAGTTTCGCTGATATAGGTCCCTGCATAAAGCCGTGCCCGCTAAAGCCACTGGCTACGTAAAAGTTTGTAAAGTTTGGGACTTTGCCTATTAGAGCGTGGTCATCTGGAGATGTATCGTATAGCCCTGCCCAGCCACGCATTATCTCTGCCTCTGCAAGTATGGGTATGCGATGCATCGCTTTTTCTATTATAACTTCGAGAAAGCTCCAGTCGATGTTGGTGTTGAAACTTGATGGTTCGTTCTTGTCAGCGAGCCCCATAAGTATTCCACCACTTTCTCTTCTCATATATACGCCGCTGTGGAAATCTACCACAAGGGGCATATCAACTGGTATACCTTCTTTGAAGGGTTTTGTGAAAAATAACATCCGCCTATATGGTTTGACAGGTATATTTGCTCCAGCCATTTCGCCTATTATTCCTGACCACGCCCCTCCACAATTTATGAATGTGCTTGCCTGTATTTCGCCATTGTTTGTTAGTACTGTTAGGAGATGGTTGCCGGTTTTCTTAAAGCCCTTTACTTCTGTTTGGAATAGTATCTTTACACCGAGTTCTTTACATCTATTCCAATATCCCTGTATTGTTCCGTGTGGGTCGGCGTAGCCGTCTGTCTGACAAAACGTTCCGTAGGCCACATCCTCAATATTTAAGTAAGGGGCTTTCATAGAAATCTCACCCTTGGAAAGTTCTTTTACATCTAAGCCGTTTGCTATCTGAAGTGCAACATTTCGCTTAAATGCCTTTACTTCCTCTGGTGTAACGGCAAGGAAAAGATAGCCGAATTGATTGAATTCAGCATGCCCGCCCACTTCTTTATCAAACTTCTCATACAGTTTTACGCCTGCCATCATCAACTTGATATTTATATCGGACGAGAATTGTTGACGGATACCACCAGCAGACCTGCTCGTAGAACCATTGCCAAGCATTATATCGCTCTCGAGCAATGCGATATTCTTTACCCCCTTTTTAGCGAGATAATATGCGGTGGCAATACCTACTATCCCTCCCCCAATTATTACAATGTCCACTTTCTCATCTGGCATAGTAGGTTTGTATTTTAACGGGATATATGGCTAAATCAATAGATATTGAATAAAGGCGGTGCCTTTGTTAAAGTTAGCAAGATGGATAATTTATATGTTGGATAAGAAAATAGTAGCTACAGATAATGCACCCAAGGCGATAGGTCCTTATTCGCAGGGTGTAAAAGTAGGCGATTTTTTATTTATATCTGGTCAAATACCTCTGGATGCGAAGACAGGGAGAATAATTGGCACAACAATTAGTGAACAGACAGAACAGGTACTAAAGAACATTCAAGCAATAGTATCGGCAAGTGGTGCTACTATGAGTGATGTTGTGAAGACGACGGTGTATCTAAAGGACTTGAATGAGTTTGCTATTATGAATGATGTATATGCCCGTTTTTTTAAGAGCGATTTTCCGGCGCGTGCAACAGTAGAAGTGTCAGCCCTACCAAAAAGCGTAAAGATAGAGATTGATGCAATAGTGAGGGTTTAGATGCAGGACGTGGTTATAGATAGTGAGATATCGTCTCTCGAAGAGAAATTAGGATATAGGTTTAAGGATAAGACATTCCTTATACAGGCACTTACCCACTCTTCTGCGAAGTTTGGCGGTAATTATGTAATCTGTAATGAGAGGTTAGAGTTTTTGGGTGACTCCATTTTAGGACATATAGTGGCAGAGTATCTATTTACTAACTTCCCTGATAAGCAAGAAGGCGAGCTATCTATGATAAAGTCGCTCCTTGTAAGTTCTAAGACCCTCGCTATGTTAGCTAAAAGATTAGGATTTGATAAATTGATAATATTAGGGCGCGGCTTGAAGGCGAAAAAGGTGCTACCACGTTCTATATTATGTAACACATTTGAGTCAATGATAGCAGCGATATATTTAGATGGAGGTATGGATGCTGTTCGCACCTTTATACTAAAGAACTTAGAAACAAAGATTGAAGATATCAGAAATAATGATTATGAGAAAAATTATAAGTCATTGCTTCAGGATTATGCCCAACGTCAACTCACTATACTACCTACATACAGAGTTACGAGCGAAGCCGGCCCAGACCATCATAAGACATTTCAGGTTGTAGTAGAGTTGCAAGATAAGTCGTTTGGTCCTGCCTCTGGGATGAACAAAAAAGAGGCAGAACAAGGTGCGGCGCGTCTTGCATTACAGACGTTGGGTTTGATATCAGATTGATGCTGTATGTTATGTCCCTTGTTCATTTATTAAGCGCTAATACAACCTTCCAAAAGCTGTTAACAATTTTATCTAATAAAGGTGCAGCGGAACTTGGGAATATGTGGGGTGCCTCATCTTCATACGTGGCATCAGCTATTTATATGGCTACAGGTAAACCCTTAATGTTTGTAACATTAGATGATGATAACGTGGATAATGTCGCAGATGACATTACTACATTTCTATATAGTGAGCTACGCACTGAGCAATGCCCGCTACTTACTTTAGAAGAAGTAGAATCTAATATTTCCTCCAGCATACAGACCATAGCACGCAGGATGGGGACCATATATAAACTCCGTAATTGGCAGTCCGCTACACCGCCCATTTTAGTTGCCTCTATAAAGGCGGCTATCCAACCTCTTCCTTCACCATCAGATTTAGAACGCGGATGCTTGATGGTAAGAAAGGGAGGCAAATTGTCTCAAACTGTATTACTTGCTGTTCTTATTAAGAACGAATTTGAAAGGGTAACAACTGTAGAGACAGAGGGGCAGTTTTCAATAAGAGGGGGTATAGTTGATATTTTCCCTTTTACAGTTGATAAACCAATAAGGATAGAACTATTTGGGGACAGTATAGAATCTATACGATTGTTTGATGTA
>MHYJ01000060.1 GCA_001828445.1 Planctomycetes bacterium RBG_16_43_13 | reverse complement strand
GATCTCGCTACTATGATAACAGCGGTGGATGACTTAGTTGACACAGAAGTGGCAGCAATAAAAACTAAAACTGATTTCCTTCCTTCTGTGACAGCCGGTGCAGCAGGAGGGCTACTAATCTCTGGCAGCAATTCTGGCACAACTACATTAGGTGCACTAACTGTCACCGGCACTACAACCATGAGTGACGGTCTTGTTGTGGCGAGGTCTTCAGCGAATCAACCGGCTATATCAGCAACAGGGAATGGTACGGGGCATGGAATTAGTGCTGTTGCCGGTGGTGGTAATGGTTCGCATGGGATTAAAGCTCTATCGGCTGGTGGGAATGGGATTGAGGGAAGGTCAACAAAAGATGGTGGTGCTGGATTTGGGGCATATGGAACTGGAATAACTGGTGATGGTATAGTTTTACAAGCAAGTGGTTCTGGTTATGGTGCTATAAGGTCAATAGTAGGCGATATTATATCAAACATTCAAGGTAACGTGTCAGGTTCAGTAGGTAGTGTCACTGGACTCACAGCATCTAATCTGGATACTACTGTTTCTTCAAGGGCAACTCCTGTTCAAGTCAATTCAGAAGTAGACACCGCCCTTGCTGATATTAACCTCGACCATCTCGTAGGCACTGCAACAGGTATACCGGCAATCGTAGCAGGTACTTATATAGACCAGATGATGGATGACGGGACGGCAGTGTATGATAGAACTACGGATTCACTGCAAGCTATAAGGGATAGAGGAGATTCAGCTTGGACAACCGGAGCTGGCGGTTCAGATAGATTACTCATGGTAGATACAACAATAGCCACTCTTGCAAGTCAGACGAGTTTCACGCTCACAGCCGGAAGCGCAGATAACAATGCTTACCTAAATTGCACTATCGTTATTGAGGATGCAGCTACAGCAACGCAGAAGGCCGTTGGCTTGATTTCAGCATACACAGGAGCTACAAAGACGGTTACATTGAAGTATGATCCTGGTATCTTTACTATGGCAGCAACGGATAAGGTTTATATTCTTGCAGAAAACTCCTTGAAATCTACTGCACAAAACAGGCAACTTGATGTTACGGCTACCGGAGCCATAAATACTGTAGCAGGACTTACAGCTGCTAACCTTGATACAACCATATCGTCACGCTCATCGCATTCTGCTGCTGATGTATGGGCTGTCGGGACAAGAACGCTTACATCTTTCGGGACGTTGGTAGCAGATATATGGGCATATTCCACAAGAACACTCACGGCATTTTCTACAGCGCTTGCAGTGTCAGTTTGGGATGTCCTGGAATCGGCCATTGCAACAGCCAACAGTATCGGCGTAAAACTGAAAACCAACCTTGATACTACGATTTCCAGCAGATTATCTTCTGCAGGCTACACCGCTCCGGACAATGCAGGGATAAGCTCTATTCTCTCAGAGAGTCAGAGTCATCCTACCCTTGCGGAGATAGAGGCAAGTGCAGTGCTGGCGAAGGAAGCGACAAGCACAACAATCAAGGCCAAAACAGATACCATCGTTTGGGCGGACATTACTGACATTAAGGATGAATCATTAGGGAAATGGTCTATCAATAAGACAACCAATGTCCTGACAATGTATAAGGTGGATGGAGTAACGGTGCTGAAGCAGTTCAACCTCACAGACAACGCCTCCGTGAGTGAAAGGGTACCGGTCTGATGGATTACCGGGGAATCATAACGAAGGGCTATCACGTTGATACAGGCGGGCAAACTGCTATCAGGATTATCTCGCAGGGATATGTTGGTGCTTTGGCAACGTTGAAGCAGATATTCAATATTGTGGAGAGGACAATATATTTTCAGGTTGTCAGGATTAAGTCTGTAATGTATGGGGTAGCTCAACCGGCAGATGCGGAACTCACCATAAATAAAACTGAAGAGGGCTTGTTCTGATGTCATCTTATCAGTTCGTCGCTGGAGATACCGGCTCAAAGCTTAAAGTTACATGCAAGAACGATTCAGACAGTACTGTCATTAACCTTACGGGTGCGACAGTGAAGCTGAAGTGGAGAGATTCAGGCGGGACATTGCAAACGAAAACGATGACAATCTTGACGCCGGCTACAAATGGGCAGGCGGAATATCAGTTTTTAACTGGGGAACTTTTTGCCGGCACGATAGATTTTGAAGTAGAGATTACAGATTCAGGTGGAAAGATTATCAGATGCCTTGACCTGATTTCGGAGAAAGTCAGGACAGCTCTCACGTAAGGGAGATAGGTTGATGGATATACAGGAAACAGAGCCAACCGAGATTATCGCAGGGGATACAGTCAAGTGGAAACGTACTGACCTGTCCGCCGATTATCCGGCGAGTGCATGGACGCTCAAGTATGTCCTCCGCGGGCCGTCAGTTCAGAACATCACAGCAACGGCGGACGGAGATAATTTCTCTGTCATCATCACGGCTGCCGCAACAGTAGTGTGGGCTTCCGGGAATTATTGGTGGACGGCGTATGTTTCTAAGGCATCGGAACGGTACCAGGTTGACTCTGGGACGATCAAGGTGCTGACAAACCTTGAGGGCGTGACCGGAATATACGATGGCCGGTCACACGTGAAGAGGGTACTGGATGCGATTGAAGCGACCATTGAAGGAACGGCCACTAAAGAGCAGGCATCAATGACGATAGCGGGGAGAATTCTCCAGAGAAGGACAGTGCAGGAGCTTTTGGTTTTACGGGACCGCTACAAGGCTGAATATATCGCAGAGCAGAGGGCGGAGAAAATCAAGAACGGGTTAGCAACCGGTGGGAAAATATTGACGAGGTTCCGTTGAGGATAATAAAAACGATTACAGGGCTATTAGGGTACGAGAAGAAGGGCAGGAAGAGAAATTATCAGGCAGCCTCTATAGACAGACTTACCGCAGACTGGGCGCTGAGTTACAGGAGCGCTGACGAGGAATTACGGTACTCACTTGCCACTATGCGCTCAAGGAGCCGTGATCTGGCAAGAAACAATGACTATGCGAGGAAATATTTCAAGATGTGCGTTGCAAACGTTGTAGGGCCTACTGGGATCACATTCCAAAATAAATCTCAAAATTCCTCTGGGAAACTGGACAAGAAGGCTAACGACATAATTGAAGAGGCGTTTTTTTTGTGGAGCAGAAAAGAGACTGCAGATGTCAGCGGAAGGTTGTCGCACCTTGATCAACAAAAATTATTTATTGAAACAGTAGCACGGGACGGTGAGGTATTGGTCAGAATGGTCAAGGGCTTCAAAAATGAGTTTAGTTTTGCGCTTCAATTCCTGGAGGCGGACTACCTTGACGAAAATTATAATGAAGAACTTAGGGATGGAAATTATATCAAGATGGGAATCGAGTTCGATAAGTATCAGCGACCTACGGCATACCACATCCTTACGAAACATCCCGGAGATGCTACTTATTGCAGGCATGGCCGGACTTACGAAAGAATCCATGCGGAAGACATCATTCACGGTTTCGTGGTAGAGCGGCCCGGTCAATCTCGTGGCGTCCCGTGGATGCACACAGCGATGACGAGACTCAATATGATTGCCGGCTATGAAGAGGCAGAGCTTGTGGGGGCACGTTTGGGTGCGTCAAAAATGGGGTTTTTCACATCCCCGGATGGAGATGGGTTTATGGGGGATGACGTAGACGATAAAGGAAGCATTATCACAGATGCAGAACCCGGGACATTCAATCAACTTCCTCGCGGAACTGACTTTAAGGAGTTCGATCCAACTCATCCTGCAGGTAATTTCCCGTTTTTTATTAAGGCAATGCTCCGGGGGGTAGCGAGCGGATTATTAATATCATACAATTCACTCGCCTCCGACTTGGAATCTGTGAATTATTCAAGCATCAGGTCTGGGGGCATCGAGGAGAGAGACCAGTGGAAAATTAATCAGTCATGGATGATTGAATCCTTCTGTCAGCCTGTATTTGAGGGCTGGCTGAGAATGGCCTTACTATCAGGAGCAATCCCGCTCCCGACGGATAAGTTTACGAAGTTCAATTCACCCCATTGGAATGTGCGAGGTTGGCAGTGGGTGGACCCGCTGAAAGACGTGAAGGCAAGCGTGGACGCTATCAACAATGGCCTTAAGACAAGGTCGCAGGTCGTGGCGGAGCAGGGCTTTGATCTTGAGGAAGTTTTTGAGCAACTAAAACAAGAGGAAGAATTGGCTGCAACGTATGGGCTTAGCTTCACACAGGAGAAGGTTAATACAGGAGGTGCAGAAAATGCCACACAAAACAAGAAAAATTAAAACCGGAACTCTGTACAGGGCATTAGAGCTTGATCGAAATTCAATTAATAAGGAAGACAGGACAGTTGAAGTGTCATTTAGTTCTGAGTCGCCAATTGACAGATGGTTCGGACTTGAGATATTGGATCACAGTCCGAAGTCGGCAAGGTTGGGCAGACTTAACGGCGGCGGCGCATTACTGCTGGGTCATGATACAGATAAACAGGTAGGAGTCGTTGAGAAAGCTGTAATTGGGGCAGACCGAAAGGGAAGGTCTGTTGTGCGCTTTGGAAACAGCGCATTGGCCAACGAGGTTTTTAACGATGTGTCTGAGGGGATTCGGCGAAACGTATCTGTGGGATATCAGATACATTCAATGATCCTCGAGGAAGAGAAGAACGACGTAGCGACCTATCGGGCTACGGATTGGGAGCCTCTGGAGTTAAGTATCGTAGCGATTCCGGCGGATACGAGTGTCGGAGTCGGGCGAGGTCAAGAGGCGGAGCACGAAACAACAATCACTAACAGGGAGGAAAAAGAAATGCATAAATGCGAACACTGCAAAAGAGATTTGCAGGAAGGGGAAGTTTGCTCTTGCAGAAAATCAACACCGGTCAATGTAGAGGATGTCAAAAATGAGGCGAGAAAGGCAGAGCAGGGCAGGACAAAGGAAATGCTGGCCATAGGCGAGCAGCACAAGTGTCATGAGCTTGCAAGGAAGCATATCGAGGCGGGTACACCGCTTGAGGAGTTCAGGACTATTGTCCTGGAAGAGGTTTACAGGAAGAAGCTGCATGCCGTTCAGACACCTGATCCAGGGATTGGGTTAAGCGACAAAGAGGCCAGGGAGTTCAGTATAGTAAGGGCCATCAACGCTCTTGCCACCAGAGATTTCAGACTGGCTCCATTCGAGAAGGAGTGTTCTGATGCTGTAGCGAAGAAATTCAGGAGAGATCCGCAGGGGTTATTCATTCCGAGGGATGTTCAGAAGAGGGACTTGACAAAGGGATCGTTTGCTGGTGGCGGCGCTACGGTAGTAACGGAACTGCTTGCGGCCTCATTTATTGAGTTGCTCAGAAGCAGGATGATGGTTCGCCGTATGGGGGCTAATGTTCTCGGTGGCTTAGTGGGCGACATAGCAATCCCCAGGCAGACCGGAGGAGCAACTGCATACTGGGTGGGCGAGAATGGAGCGCCTCCAGAGAGCCAGCAGACGCTTGGACAGTTAGCCATGACACCGAAGACCGTCGGGGCATACACAGACATCAGCCGAAAACTCCTGATGCAGTCAAGCATTGAAGTGGAGGGGTTTGTCCGTACCGACCTTGCAACCGTACTCGCTATGGCGATTGACATGGCGGCAATCAAGGGTCAGGGTGTAGCCGGAGAGCCACTTGGCATTATCAATACAACCGGCATCGGTTCCGTAGCCGGCGGCACAAACGGGGCGGCTCCAACATGGGCGCACATAGTATCGCTGTGGAGCGAGGTCGCAAACGATAACGCTGCGTTTGGTTCTCTGGGTTTCCTCACAAATACTAAGGCGGTTGGCAAGCTGATGACTACGGAGAAGGCGAGCAGTACTGCTCAGTTTGTATGTCCATCGTTCCCTGACGTAGATGGGATGACCAATTTCGGCGGCTCCAGGGCCGGCGTCACCAATCAGGTACCGTCTAATCTTACTAAGGGATCAGCCTCTGAAGTCTGCTCAGCTATCATTTACGGTAACTGGGGAGATTTAACAATCGGCGAATGGGGTACTGTTGACGTTCTGGTGGATCCGTATACAGGGGGAGCAGCAGGAACGCTCAGAGTGAGACTGCTTCAGGATATAGACATTATACTGAGGCACGTAGAAAGTTTTGCGGCCATGTTGGACGCATTAACAACATAATAATTTGTGAGGACTCGGAGGGATAATATGTGGATTAAAGTCAAATCAAATACATATGCAAGCGGAGTGGCTTTAGCTGCCGGAGCGATACTGAATGCCCCGGACGATCTCTCCGAGTCCGACGCAAAATTATTGATACTGCATCGGAGGGCTATTCAAGTTATGGAGCCCTCACCCGCTAAACCTGTAGAAGAAGACGTAAAAATTGATGAGAAAAAAACTAAAGGGAGGATAAAGAAATGATTGACGCAAAAGCAAACACAGCGCCAGTTCAGTTGCTTGTACCGGCGACAAGGACATCCAGCGCAAACGGCACTGGTGTAGATATGAAAGATTATGTAGGCAGGATTGAGGTAACTCTGGATGTAGGCGCTGTATCTGGAACAACTCCAACACTGGACGTCAAGGTCCAGGAGTGTGATACGTCAGGTGGAACATATACTGACATCGCCGGAGCTACGCTTACACAGGTGACGACCGCCAATGCAATCCATTCCATTCAGGTGGACATTGATGCTGCAAAGCAATTCATCAGGGCTGTTGCAACATTAGCCGGCGCATCACCGAGTTTCGCGTGTGGCGTGAACGCAAGAGGGATTAAGCAGGTAACTTAGTATGTCATTTTCAACTGACGCAATAACAGACGTAGCGGCCTTCCTGGATGAGTTCGGGGAGGCTGCTATATTTAACTCCACGTCTTCCGTCACGGTGATTTTTGACAATCCATCTCAGCCGATACTGGACGCCGAAACAGGCGGAATAATGATGGTAGGGCCACAAGCAGTCTGTAAGACATCCGACGTGCCAGATGCAAAAGGTAAGACACTCAAGATTAATGACGTGACGTACAACATCATTGAGGCGAGGGCGGATGGAACAGGGATGACAACATTAACCTTAAGTAAGGACTAAGGGTGGCAGATTCAAAGCGACAACAAATCGTGACTGCAATAGATACAAGGCTCAAAACCATCAAAACCGTCAATGGCTACGAGACAAACGCGGGCGATAATGTTTACGAGTTTTGGGATATTGCACTTGAGGGCGATGAGTTACCGGCGATTATCTGGCGTGATGGTGCTGAGGATTCTGAGTTACTAGTGAACACAACACAGAATAGGACATTGACGGTCGAATTGACATTACAGGCGTTAGGGGTAACGGCTCCGGCGATATTACGGAAGCTCATAGCGGATGTTGAGAAGGCGATACTTGTTGATAATACATGGGGTGGCCTTGCAATATTTACCAGCGTGATGAATGTCGTTGATACATTTGATGTTGAGCATAAGGACAGGCGCATGGGGGTTTGTCGGACAACGTTTACAGTTTTGTATCGTACTGGATACCTGAACCCTTATAGTTAGGAGTGAAGATGAAAAAGGTACAATTAAATCAAGCCTCATGGCTCAGGGTAGATAATGCTGAATACGGCCCCGGGGCGATAATTGACGTAGAAGATAGTGTAGCTGATTCCATGATTGCATCAGGGTCAGCTATCAGCGTATTAAAGGAGGTAAAGGGTAATGCTGACAAAGCGGGCAGTAATAGCAGTAAAACTTGAAGGGACGGAAGGCACGGCGGAGACACTGGCTGCAGCGGATGCGGATGTGTTGGCGTTTGAACCGTCATTTGCGCCGACTATCACAATGTATGAACGAGCGGAAGTAACTGGCAGCCTGTCTCCATTTGCGCAGGTAGCGGGAAGTAAGATGGCAACAATTACTTTCAGTGTCAATTTGAGAGGATCCGGCGCAGCAGGGACAGCACCAAAGATAGGCAAGCTACTTAAGGTATGTGGATTCGGGGAGACGGTCGTTGCAAGCACAAGCGTAACATATGAGCCTATTTCGACAAATATACCGTCTGCGACGATAGCACTTTACCGGGATGGCTTAATGAAGCAGATACGGGGTGCAAGAGGGACGGTTACATATTCTGGCAAGGTAGGCGAATGCGGCGTATTAAACTTCTCATTTCAAGGGGTGTATGTTGGTGTCACAGATACGGCGATACTTACAGGCACAGGTATTGAGACAACTAACCCGCCTGTGTTGTTATCAGCAGCATTTACCATCGGCTCATTTGCCGCCAAGATATCCAGTATATCAATAGACATGGGAATAAAACTGGCAATGCGGTCCGATGTAAACAAGGCGGAAGGATTCTTCTCTTGTATGTATGCCGGACGCTCACCTAAAGGCAATTTTGACCCTGAAGAGGAGGCAGTATCAGTGCATGATTGGTATGGCAGATTCAAGGCTGGCACATCAGGGGCGTTGACATTTCAACATAGTGGCGGGGCTGGTAACATCTGCACAATATCCGCTCCGGTAGTTCAGTATACAGGGGTATCAGAAACATCACGGGACGACATAGCGGCTATTGGAGTTGACTTTGCATTGTCAAGGTCGGCGGCAGCGGGCAATGATGAAATATCGGTGGCATTCACATGAGTATGTATACGCTGGCAGGCGAGGAATTCACACAGAAGCAACTTGTATTCGGACAGATAGTCTGGATACGGGATATACTTTGCGGGAAGAAGTGTAACAGCATGACGCCGAATGAATATGCTGATGTGATAGTAAAGTCACTGCCTCGTTTTCTGGCGATAGTTCTGATACGAGAGAGTCAGTCTCAGTCTGATAAGGTGGTAGCCGGTCTGGACGGCGTAATGGAACTTGAGTCATGGATTAACGGTAATGTACCAGGGTCGGAATTATTCTCAGTTGGAATGGCGGTGATGAACGATTTTTTCGACTTCAATCCAGGGGAGACGGCGATACTGATAGACGGCGAAATAAGGATACCGGCAAAGGAATCAGTTTCGAATGGATAGATAATGCGCTGGTATTGCTTACAGGCGGTGATATAACTAAGCTCTCGTGGATACTCGGCAATGTTATAGTACAGGATTCAGCGCCGTACATAAAAAGGCAAGCAGAACGGCAGGCAGTTGACAGGGCGATACTTGGATATTTCGGGATTAAATTATTTCAGGATGAGAAGGTTGAACGCAATCAGGCAATCGGCGAGGCATGTAAAAACAAAGACCTTAATGAATGCCGGTTAGTGTTCGGGGATGGATTAAATCAGGCATGCAAGACTTGCCCTGATTAGAGGATTGAATGGCAAGCGAGCACACAGTAGAAGTCTGTATAGATATTGATTGGGTTATGGGTTACATTTATCTCATTACGACCAGAGGAATTACGAAGTTACCATTATAAGGTTTGATTTATGGCAACAGAAAAAGAACTTAAAGTAAAAATCACTGCAAACTCTCAGCAGTTTCTATCATCTGTCAAAGGTGTTAATTCAAGCCTTGACGGGTTGATTGCCAATTTCTCTAAGTTCAATCTATCTACCGTCGGAGCAGTTGCCGCACTCGGAACACTAGTCGCAGGATTTTCGAAAATAGTTAAATCTACAGCGAACTATGGGGACGAGCTAAATAAAACATCTCAGAAAATAGGTATATCAGTTGAGGCATTATCCGGTCTTAACTATGCCGCCAAATTATCGGATGTTACAAATGAGCAACTCGCCACCGGACTAAAAAAATTATCCGTGAATGTGGTTGATGCCGGGCGTGGTGTAGGTGATGCTAAGGATGCTTTCAACGCTTTGGGTATAGTCGCAAGAGATTCTAACGGCGACATGCAGGCGTCAGATGTTATTTTGCTCCAGGTTGCTGAACGATTCAAAAATATGGAGGATGGTATCGGAAAGACTGCTTTGGCCGTAAAGATATTCGGCAAGGCTGGGGCTGACCTTATACCATTACTCAATCAGGGGGCAAGTGGAATTAAGTCGGTAACCGATGAGGCTAAGGCTTTCGGACTTGTTATTGATAAAGAAGCGGCGATGGCGGCGGAAGAATTTAATGATAATATTACACGGATGACAGAGCTTATATCAGGCGTCGTATACTCAATCGGGAATGCTGTAATTCCGGCAATTAATGATTTAACAACGGCATGGATAAATTACAGTAAAGAGGTCAGTAAGACTCCGTCTGTCTGGGAGGATATGTGGAGCAAGATTTCACCGTCAGCCGATATGCAAAAGAAGTTAGGCGGGATAGGTATTTTCAAGGGTGGCGAGTTACTTATTGGTGAAGGTGTTGGCGGAGCATTACCTCCAGGGAAGTGGATAAGCGGGACAGGCGAGAAGCAAAAGGATAAGGTAAAAGCACCGGAATTAGTTGATGATGTCGCAGGAAAAGCACTGAAGGCCGCAGAAGCCGCCGCACAGAAGACTAAAGAATGGCAATTCCAGATGAGGGCAGAAGGGGCACAGAGAGAGCAGGAATCACATGATAAGGAAATACAGGATTGGATTGACAAGGAAAATGAACGATGGGGATGGGAACAGGCAACGGCTGACCAACGCATAGCGTTAGAGGAAAAGGTGGCGGCTGCAAAAATAGCATCGCAACAGCGACAACAAGAGGTGGTTGTTGGTTCATTGGCATTCATCGGAAGATCTGCACTGGCTCAACACAAGGCAGGGTTTGCTATCCAGAAGGCGGCCAACATATCAATGGCCTTCATGGACACCAAGAAGGCCGCAGTACAGGCTTACAGGGATGTTCCATATCCATACAATATCGTGCTTTCGGCGATGATAGCGGCGGCTGGCATGGCGAACGTGGCTGCAATAGCTTCAACATCATTTGGCGGCAAAGGCAGCGGCAGCGGTGGCGGTGCAGCAGCATCAGCAACATCCGGCGCAGGTGTAGGTGGACAAGGTTCAACATTTGTGGCTAATCAGCAGCCTCGCAGCGTACAAGTAGTAGTTCATGGCAATATCATTGACCATGCGGCATTCGTGAGAGAGCTTCAGCCGTATTTCAGGGAGGTAGCGATAGACACGGTATGACATGGCAGAATCCGGCAATACTATATGACAATAGACTTGATAATGGGACACCTGTATCCTCTGTAACAGTTGACACTGGCTATGCAGTTCTCAACTTGCGTGACTGGCGTAATTACACATTCTGGCAGGCAACTTCAGCAGGGCCGTTCTATATCACTGTAAATTGTGCAGCTACAAAGACGGCTAATACACTGGCAATTATAGGCCACAACTTAGGGACTATCGGGGCTACGGTATCACTTGAATGTTCATCTGATAATTTCTCGACAGATACTACAGTTGCGCTGTCTGGATTTGTTCCTTCAAATGATAAAGTTATATACAAACAGTTCACCAGTCAGAATAAACAATACTGGCGATTAAAGATAACAGTACCGACGTCGTCATCTCCTCGTATGGCGATATTATGTTTCGGTACAAGGCTTGATTTCCCTTATGGTGTTATTACACCTTATGACCCTTTTTCTCAGAGCGTAAAATCTGAATCGAATTCAAGTCAGGTAGGAAATTTACTCGGCTCTGTTGTCAGCTATTACGAAGTTAACCCTAAACCTCAGTGGCAATATTTAACCGCCTCATGGGTTAGGGATACGTTCATGACATTCTGGGATAATCACGCACAGAACATGACACCGTTTTTCTTTTCGTGGGAGCCGGGGGATCATCCGGCAGATACACTGCTTGTTGTTGTTAAGGCCGATGCAGACATGACGATGGTGTATGAGACGGGGCAGACGATTGCAAACATATCACTTGATTTAATAGGGATGAAGGAGACATGAAAAAACTATTACTGACATTACTGACATTGGTGGTATCGGCTCAGTGCTACGCAGGGACATTAAATTACAACTGGATATACATTCCTAAATATCCTGATGCTGAATCTGAAAACTATCCGACATATATGGATAATTTCATGGACGATGTGGATGAGGACTTGTGGGGGATTCATCAGAATAAACTGACGGCGGATGTTACAGCACCTTCTAATGTTACGGCATTAACTCTGGCGGCATGTACGATACAAAATGTCGATGGCGGCCTCATATCATGCCTCGATGTGTCATGGACGGATAGCATAAATACTGACATAGGTTTTTACGAAGTCAGGTATATGCCACAGGGCGGCAATAAATATCTATACGCTCAGACCACCAATGCAGCAATAAGACTGACCGGCATTATCGGTAATACTGTCTATTGTCTATCTGTGAAGGCAGTTGACAAGCAGGGCAATACTTCCGGGTATCCGTCAGATGATTGCACATCTACATCGGGGACGGATACGTCTGTCAGTCCGCCGACATCGGCGACGATAATAGCAGGTTTTAAGCAGGCATGGCTTGACTGGACTAACCCGGCAGATAAGGATTTATCGGCCATAGAGATATGGCGGGCGGATGCTAATGACAGGTCAGGGGCGGCAAAGATAGCAGAGGTTAAAACTGATTTCTATCCCGATGTTTTAGGTAATGGCGTAACAAAATATTATTGGATAAGAGCGAGGGACTTATCAGGCAATGTATCCACATGGGAGCCGACAGGTGCAACGTCGGGGCTATCCACAACCACATTAACTATTGCAACCGCTGACATTGGTGCGGCGCAGATAACCAACACGACAATAGCGAATGCAACTCTTGATCTTGCATCTAAAGTTCAGGGACAATTACCGAATGCTAATCTTGCTCAGATAACAGACCCGGCGAAGTTGGCCGATGCTATTATCTCAGCGGCGAAGATTGCTTCAGGGGTTATTGATAAGACTAAGTTTGCAACTAACCTTTTCCCGATGGAGAAGGTTACTACATTGCCGACGTTACCGGATAGTAATTACCCTGAAGGGTTTACGGTATTCCTGGCAACGGATGACAAGTTGTATCGGTCAACAGGTACAGCATGGACATCGGCAGTTCCAACATCTGATTTATCCGGCACTATTTCAACAACACAACTGGCAGACGGTGCGGTTACAACAGTCAAGCTGGGTGATTCACAAGTAATCGCCACAAAGATAGGTGATTCCGTAATAACTCAAGTTAAGTTGGCGTCAGGATTGCGGGCAGTTGAGATTGTTGCGACGTTACCGACACTTCCATCTGGTAGTTATCCTGCAGGTTCTGTAGTGACATTAACAACAGACAATAAGTTATACCGGTCAACAGGCAGTACGTGGACAGCAGCGGTTCCATCTACAGACATGACAGGCCAGATTACGGAGACACAGATAACCGATAATGCCATTACGACGGTGAAAATAGCCGCCAACACAATCACGGCGGCAGACATAGCCGCAGGGACAATCACAGCAACACAGATAGCCGCTGATACCATCACGGCCTCACAAATAGCGGCAGGGGCTATTGCAGCCAGTGAGCTTGCCGCAGGTGCAGTTGTAGCTGGTAAGATAGCGGCAGGCACCATCGTTGCGGCAGACATAGCCGCAGGGACAATCACGGGAACATTGATTGCCGCAGACACGATTGCATCGTCTCACATAGTAGCCGGAACCATCGTTGCATCGGATATTGCCGTAAACGCCATAACAACAGACCTGATTGCCGCCGGTGCGGTACAGGCGTCAGATATTCAGGCTGGGGCGATAACGTCAACTCATGTGTCAACAAATCAGATAATTACCTATACGGCAAATATTGCGGATGCGTTAATAACCTCGGCGAAGATTGCGGATGCTACTATTACAACTGCCGATATTGCAAGTGCACAGATAACGTCAGCGTTAATTGCGGATGCAACTATTGTGGCGGCAGACATTACGGATGCAACGATCACAGGGGCGAAGATTGCCAATGCGACCATAACGGATGCGCTGATAGCCAACGCAACCATAACCTCGGCAAAGATTGCGAGTTTGTCAGCGGATAAAATATCGGCTGGTACGATCACGGGGTCAACGATACAGACGGCGGCGTCACCAAATGCGAGGATTGAGTTGTCTCAGAATAGCAGAAAAGCGAAATGGTTTACAGATGCTACGACAATTATTGCGTCAGTGGGGTTATATGATGAGGGTGATTATGCAACAGTATACGGCAAAAATCCGGCATCAGGAGAACTTAACGGAACATATTATGGCGGGTACTTCTACGTACCGAATGATGTGTATTATTCAACGGGACTGAGGAGCGGTATCGCTATAGGGGGTTCATCCGTTTACGGTATTGGTGGTAGTTTTTACGGGGGCAGAGGAAATATAACCCTGCCTTATACCAGTTATGCACCATCAGGTATTATGGGCAATCCTACAACTCTTACAGGTGCTCCCGTCAATACGCTCGTATCAAGTAATGTAGGGTCGTTACATTATAACCAGGCTGGCGGGGCATGGAGTAAAATACCGTTTGGCGTATTTGGGACTGTGGCAAGCAATGGGGCTATAACTTCTGGGGTTGGGTTTACTGTGAATTATATAAGTGCAGGAACTTATGATATACTTTTTACTAATGCTTTTGCGGTAGCTCCAATTGTAATAGCAACTATAGGAAATACAAATAATGGAACCTGCATTAGAAGGCAGTCTGTAGTTGCCGGGAGTTTTCGGATAGTTACATTTGTCGGGTCTAACCAAGCAATAACGGATTCAGATTTCAGCTTCATGGCAATAGTACCATAACAGGAGGACGTATTCATGTATCTCATATTCATAATCACCCTATTATTCACAACACCGGCCTTCGCTCAGGACGTTTCGCCAGATACAATCAACAAACGCATCCTTCAACTCGAAGCAGAGAAAACCAAGCTGGAGGAAATATACAAGGAAATAACCGTCAGGATAGATGAGTTAAGACAGTTAATAGCACCGAAGGAAACGGACAAACTTAAAGAGGATAAATAAGTGTGGGCATTAGATGGGGTGAGACAGGCGTCAAGTGGGGCGGCCCGGAATGGCCGCAATGGGGCGGGCCGGCAGGCTGGGGCCGCAAGACATACGGAGAGTTGGTTAAGATGATTTCTCGGATACCTTCGACGCTCATAATCATCACATTGGACTACTGCACAAGGACTTTCGGCACGTCTCCTTGTCTTGCCACAGGTACAAAGTGCTATAACACATATCCGACATGCAAATATCTATCTGCCTACAACAAGACGACAAAGGATTATAAATTCACGCTCAGGGAGAAACCGTTACCGTTCCCTGGGCATCGTCCATATCTGAAGACTGAACAATACCTTTCGACTGAAATACAGCCTGATGAGGCGGTAACTATTGACCACAGGGTTACGCTTGTGTTTTACGATGAACCGGATTCAGATGTAGGGATTGATCCTTACCTTGCAGACAGATCAAGCGTTCAGGGTACGTTCTGGCGGAAGCTCAAGGCACGGAACAGCAACTATAAGGGCAGACAGGTCAGGATTAAGAAGGGTTTTATTTATACCGGATTCATGGAATCTGATTATGTGGATTACTTCTTAGGCGTGATAGATAATATCGAAATTCAGGGCGGTATTGCAAAGTTGATAATTAAAGGATTACTTCAGGTTACAAATGAGGAGTATCCGAAATCTTGCGATGGGACGATTAAGACGGCTATCACATCAGGAAGCACGTCATTCATTGTTGTCGAGAAGCCTTTCAGTACAACTCAATATACTGCAACCGGCTATGTCTATATCGAGTCTGATACTGGCATCCCTGAAATAGTCTATTATGGTTCACGATCTTATGGTTCAGGCACAGGGGAGACTACATTTTCAACGCTTACCAGGGGGCAATATACTTCATTGGGCTGGCAGGCAGCAACAAGTCATAATGCAAACAAGAAGGTTCAGCAAGTCATTATATTCGACAATCAGAACATCGTTGATGTGACAAAGGCAATCCTGAACGCTGTCGGAATATCGGATACATATATTGACACAACACAGTTTACGAATGAAAAGAATGTCTGGCTGTCATGGGCAAATGTGACACGCATATTACACAAGCCACAGAAGGCTAAGCAATATCTTAAGGAGATTAAAGAGCAATTCATCGTATCTATCTGGCAAGGTGAGGATATGAAGATTAAGATAAAGCATTTGGGTCCTGCTATACCAGGGCAGACATATTATACCATTAATGATGAGGCCAATATCATTCATCAATCCGTATCGGTAG
Organism: Planctomycetes bacterium RBG_16_43_13; assembly: GCA_001828445.1. The sequence goes on along the minus strand of MHYJ01000060.1, from coordinate 18,601 downwards.
ATGATAATAACGAATCCAGGGTTACGAGGGTAATATTCTACCATAGTCAATTACCGGATACTGCCGGGACTGATGCAAAAGATTTTTCGGGTGTCGTTGTGAATATTGATTCAACATCTGAGGGCGTTGATTCTTATAATGAAAAGAAGGAAAAGATAGTATACGGAACATGGATACAAGGTAATACGCTGGCCGGAACTACAGGCAAGAAGATACTAACCCGATTCAGGGATGGCGTTAAGATTATTCCGTTTGATCTTGAATTGAAAGATTCATCCGGTGATCCCGTCACAGCGCCTGAGACATTCCTAAAGGTCGGCGATGTGTTTGAATTAACGACAGCGGCATTACAGGACATAGACGGCACAGCGACAATGAAACGTTATCATGTAGTTAAGAAAGAGCAGAAGACGCCGGGCCGGTTTGCACTCAAAACTATGGATAGTAAAATAGGTGATGGCCGATGGGGATTTATTGCGCCTGCCGGTTATCCTGATTATAGTTCAGCAACTACAGCACAAAAAGAATATGCTTTTACATCGGACAGCGCAGGCAAGATGTCCGACGGAACAGATGGGTATAAGATATGGTAAGGAGATATTATGTCATATAGTGTAATAGCAAATACCGAGATTGATGCAGGTTCTCCAATAACGGAAACGTTGATGACGAAAATCAGAGATAATATAAAGGATCATGAACATGGAGTAGGTGAAGTAAGCCAACTTCCTTACACAGCAGGGGATTATTTACTATATTTTAATGATACTGAAAGATTAACCACCTCAACTACTTATGTGAAATTAAAGGAAATAAAAATAAGATGGGCAGGGATATATAGAATTAAATTTGACTTATATTTTACCGGAGGGACAGGATTTGCGCAGTTATATAAAAATGGTAGTGCTATAGGAACAGAAAGGACGGCTACCGGTGCAGAAACAACATACAGTGAGGATATTGCTTTGGCTAAAGGTGACCTAATACAGGTTTATGTAAAATATCCAAGTGGAGGCAATGATGTCAGAGTTAACGACTTCCGCATTTACTGCGCCGAGGAAGGTTCACTGTTAGGATATTAAAAACTCACAAACAACGCACAGTAATACAATTAACTTATTAATTTATAAGATTATTAATATCACTGCCAGAGGTTTCATAAGCCTCCTGTCCGGGGTTCGATTCCCTGCACCGCCACCATAATAAAATCCAGCACATCCGCATAATTGCTTGACTTCCAGCCTATTGACAACATGCCTTATTATACTCTATAATTCCCCATTATTTGCCTTGTTGTGATAAAGTAACTCACAATCTACGCACAAAATAGGGTGATATATGGCGTACATTTACAAGCGCGGAAGGTACTGGCATATCGGGTATAAATCCTATGGAAAAACTATCCGTAAAAGCCTTAAGGTGACATCCAGAGAGACTGCTAAAACCCTCCTCGCTGAATACCAGACACTTGAGGCCAGAGAGCGAAATAGGTCAACCCTCCTTACTGTGAGACGGAAACTCTCGGACATTATAGGCGAATATCTCATCCAGACCAGCATAGGAAGGGCTCCCTTGACAGGGAAGGAGAAACGGAGCGCCATGGGACGCTTTCAGGACTTCATAAGTGATCAGGTCCGTAGTATTGATGAGATTTCTACCCACCACATTGAGGCCTACTTTAATCAGCGCCTTGACGGGACGATTCAGCCCAGGAATACGAACAACAAGAAGGGGAGTGTCGCCGGCGCAAATAAGGACCTTAAGGTAATCAAGGCGTTCTTAAATTATGCCGTAAAGAAGAACTACCTTCACGATAGTCCCGCCCGGTCCATCCGGAAGGTTAAAGTAGTTAAAAAAATATTCCGGGACCTCTCGTTTGAAGAGGTCGGAAGACTCCTGGAGGCAACCAGGGATAGCTATCCGTTTCTTTATCCTATCATCGCCGGCGCCTATTATTTGGGACTCAGAGAAAAGGAGCTTGTGTACCTGGAATGGGCGGATGTGGATCTTGATAAAAACTCTGTCTACGTGCGCACAAAGCCGGAGAACCGCGTCAAAGACTGCGAGGAGAGGGTAGTCCCACTAAATGGTAAGATGAGGGGAATCCTCGCCAAGTTACCGCGAAATGGCCGGTTTGTTTTCACTAACCCGTCAGGATCCGCTTGGAAGAATAATCTCTACCGGGAGTTTCAGAAGGCAATTAAGGCTGCCAGCCTGCAGGATGTGAGCATCCAGACCCTCAGGGAGACCTTTGGGAGCCATTTACTTCGCAAGGGCGTGTCAATATACCTGGTCAGTAAGTACCTGGGTCATTCCAGCGTGGATGTGACAACCCGGCATTACGCTCATATCCCGATTGAGATGACACATGATGCGGTGAATGTATTATGAATCAATCCGTCGCATATGGCCGGATTATCATGCTGCTGTAACATGCAGCTTATATGGTTTGATTCTATTGAGTGTTTCAGCCATTTCATCGCGGTGGACGGCAAGGTCATGGTCAATCTGCAGGCGCTCCCAAAAGCCGTCAGACAGACCAAAAAAGCGGGACAACCTCAAACCCGTATCGGTAGTGACGGCGCGCTTACCTGCAATAATCTCGCCGATACGCCTTTGAGGCACGCCGATTTCTTTTGCAAGCCTATACTGCGTAATCCCCATCGGCTTTAAAAACTCCTCGAGGAGTATCTCTCCTGGCGTAGGGTACGGAACTTGTCTTTTGCTCATATCAAAACCCCCTCAGTGATAATCTATAATTTCAACATCAATGGCATTGCCGTTCTCAAATCTAAAGCATAACCGCCACTGATCATTAATGCGGATGCTCCATTGACCCTGTCTGCGGCCTTTCAGGGCCTCAAGTCTGTTACCCGGCGGAACCCTCAAATCTTCTATTTTGCCTGCGACATTCAGAAATGCCAGCTTACGCATGGCAACTGTTTCGAATCCGGAAAACCGGGCAATGCGCTTTCCCTTAAACATCGCCTCAGTATCCCGGCACTTAAACGAAGCAATCATAAATCAATAATAATGCAATACGTTAGTAATGTCAAGCGTCATTAAGGTGTTTTCCTGAAATGCGGCCGCCACCTATTTCATATCCAAGCCGTGTTTAGAGTACGTGCCGACATGCTTGCCTGTCTTGCTGTCATACAACATGACAATTTCACGCTTTGGATCGCCAGCGATATAGTACGCCCACACAATGTTAGTGTATGTTGCCTTAGAGTCATAGTCCATATTATAGAAGGCGGGCATGACCCATACCTCAGACCACCTGTCGGCTACCTCAACCTTTTGGAATATACCTGCATTGATAAATCCCTGTATTACCTTTACCCGTTTATCCTGCTTTGTCTTCAGGTCTGCCTGTTCCTGCTCTGTCATTACGGGCTGCGCAACTTCCTGCTTCTTGCGTTTCATTTGGATATTTTCCAAGTTTGACGCCCACTCTTTCATGTTTTGTGCATCTGCATATTCGGGATCTTCCGGCTTGATTGCATCCAGATGTTTCCTTGCCTCGGCTATCTTTAGCGAGCCTATTGTTTTTATGCGCTCCTCAATGGTCTTGCCAGAGTAGAGTATTGACTGTGCCTCACTTAAATGTTGGGCAGGGGTCATGTTCTTAAGTGCACGCTCCTTATAATCAGAACTGATACCAAACAAGACGAAAAATACTATCGCTGAGATGCCGTAATAAATTAAAACCCTTCCACGTGTCCTCTTTTCTCCCCATAGGATAACCATGATTGGCTTTATTAAACCTATTACCAACAAGAAAAACGAGAGAAAAAAGAGTATTAAAAATATTGCCATGGCGTATCTCCTTTCTATTCCTCAAATATCATAAGATACATATTCTCGCCTATTTGTCTGTATCTCCGTCCACTGTTTTTTTTAAAGGCATCTGGCCAGCCCGCAAGACTTCAACAGCACCCTTTTGGCATTCCGGCAAAGCGTTATCCCAAAGCCTCAACAACTCCCTTTTATTGCTGTCTAAACCGTAAGGGTCATGGCCAGTCCACAGCTCCTCCATTGTCATATTGGAGGCAGTGGCAAGCTTTAGAAACGTGTCTACCTCTGGGGCAGTCCCTCGATTCATAATACTTTTTAGGGTCTGGGGAGTTATTCCTGCCTTCCGTGCGAATTCACTGTTGTTTTTCTTAAATCTATCCTTAATGATATTTGCGAGCCTATCCGTAAGTCCTTGATTTTTCTCTTTTTGTTTCTTCATTTAAAATATAGAATAAAATAACTTGACAAAGATTATTCAGTTGCGTATACTTCCCTCCATCAACTCAGGAGGTTGTTGTGAACAAAACAATTACAATTGAAGCAAACGAATATGGATCAACAGTAAAAATGCTCAGGGACGGCATACTTGAAAGGCAGTATCCCCCATGTGACCATTTAAGGGCTATATCCATAATCGCTAATCTGTTAGATGCTCTTCCACAATCAATTTGCCCTGTTCATTGCGATAAACAGACTCTTCAAACTCAACCTGAAGAAGCTTTGGGCCACGAGTCTTTAAACGATAGAAAGTCAGGCCACTAAATGAGACTTTATAATCATCTGGATAACCGGAAAGAGCTTGTCTTAGTTGGTCCAATGGTATTGTTGGTATCTTTTTCATTGTTTATTACCTCGGATTAAGTTTTTAAGAAGGAGTCACGCTATGACAGGCGGTACAGATAAAGATTTTAGACCTTGTGGGCCAGGGCGCCTCCTGAGACGCCTGTCAACCTGGCTCCAAGAACAGAAAGCCCCTACTATCCTTGACCGGTGAACGGGGCTTTTCTGCTTTATGGCTCTTATAACATAAAGCTGAGATGATTTCAATGAAAAAGACATGTATCCATAACGAATGCAATAATAAACATTATGCAAAAGGGTATTGTAGGAAACACTATGCCTATTTTTGTCGTCCGACAAAATACAGAAATGGCCAAAATTGCGGGGTTGAAGGTTGCAAAAAAACCATTCGAAGCAGTCAGCAATATTGCGCCCTACATAGAAACAGGATAAAAAGATCGCTTCCCTTAGATAATCAGAAGCATCACTCAAGAGGCCAAAATCACCCCAATTGGAATGGGGGCATATTCCGTTACAAAAATCATCCTGAAATGAAAAAGGCTCGTCTGGAAAAGCTGAGACAATCAAATTATAAATGTGAGGATTGCGGTGGGGCGGCAAAGGTAATTCACCATCTTGATAAATCAAAAACAAATCATTCATTATGTAACCTCAAGGCACTTTGCCATAAATGTCATTTAACCGTTTATCATAAATTACCCCGAAAACGACCGTCAATTGAAGGCAATTATAATGGAATGTAACTCAAGAAAATTGAGGGTACTTGATTGATGCAAGAAGAATTACTGTTAAGATCGAATCCGAAAGAGGACTTCTCAGATGAATTCCTTTTTAAATGTTCATCTTTCAAGGAAGCCTTAAAGCTCTCCAAAACATTCTCTGGCCTCGATGACAAGCAAATCTGTTACCGTCTTGGGATAGATCCCGGCCAATGGTCTCGTATCTGGTCAGGGCAAGCACACTTCCCAGAAGAAAAACTGGAAGAATTTATAAGGCTCTGTGGGAACTTAATTCCACTCAGATGGCTTGCCCTTAAATTCGGGTACGGACTACACCCACTGAGGTCAGCCCTCGAACTTGAACTTGATAAAGAGCGGCAAGGAAAAGAAGAACTCCAGAAACGGCTCGTATACTTTGAGGAACTTATCAAGAAGGTGAGACTATGACGGAAGTGAAGAATATTGAACAGATAGTATGCACGCAAACGACAACGTCTATTATTTGCAGATACCCAAAGTGCAAAAAGGCATTCATCCCGAAAAGGCGTCACCAGAGATTCTGTTCCTCGGATTGCAGGCTTGAGTTTTTCGCCCTTGCAAGAGAGATGGGACAGGGAGCATTGGAGAGGATGCGATGATTGAGACACACTACAACGTAGAGCAAGTGGCCTCAATGCTCCATGTGGCAAGAAAGACGGTTTACAAATGGATATGCGCGAGAAAGATAACTGTAGTTAAAGGAAAACCAGTCCTCATACCTGAGTCAGCATTGAAAACCTTCATAGCAAACAGAACAAAGAGGGCAATTATATGAAAGGGACATTGCTATGGAGGCATACCAGCCCGGCGATATCGTAGCGACGCGAGAGTTTGGCAATCTATACCAGGTCATTGAAATTGACTTAAAGGGACGCATCATCTGTGACCCTATCACTCAACGGCAATGGAAAGAGCCTTTTAAATTTTCTGCCGAAGCCCTAAAGAAGGAACTTCCGATTCTTTGCCCTCACTGCACTCCGTGGAGCGATTTAATCCTTGACGTTATTACCGGCCACAGGTGGGCATGTGCCCATAAATTCGTTGAGTTGGGATACAAGCTGTACGTCTCACTGGATAGTTGCCCGGCGTGCTTATTGGGACGGCCTTACCATCTTGATAATTGTATCCTGATAAAACTATCCAACAATATCAGACTTGTAAATACTGGTAAGGAGGTCTACGCATGAGGGGAACAGTGGCAAAACGGCTGAGAAAGCAGATCTATGGGGATCAATCACTGAGAGGAAAGAGGACTTACCGGTACAGTGGTAATGCTCCCCTTTATAACGGTGGACTGGTCAATGAAGGGCCGAGACGGGCATATCAGCAGGCAAAGAAAGAGTATAAAGAGAAAAGGAGACAGTAACCAGAAGGGAGGCAGTACATGGCAACAAAACCACAGATGGTGAAAGTAATGGTGTTCCTGAAGAAGGTACAGGTGCAGAGGCTGGACTCAAAGGTGAAGAAGTCAGAGACAAGAATAAACCGTTCAGAATTAATCAGGGCGGCGATTGATGCGTCATTGAAGGCGTCATGACATATTCATGGATAGACACTGCGACAGGTTTTTACATAGGGATGGGTTTCGGGATGCTGGTAATTATCGGGGCAATCTACCTGGGAATACTTTTCAAGGAGGATAATCTTGGACGATGACTTTTGGGGCAAATTGTTTTTCGGCGTGCTTATATGCTTCATGGTTGTTTACGGTGTCTACCATGTAGGGCGGTGGCATCAGAGAAAAATAGATTATGCGGAATCATGTGAGCCGCCAATGGTGTGCAAGGTTGTTAAGGGCGGACTGGATTGCAGGCAGGTTGCATTATGGTAATGAAAGGGGGTGAATTAAAATGAGGGAAGCACAATATATTATTGTTCAGGATGATCACCTTAAGGAAAAGCCTCTCGTCATTAAGGATATTGGTCCATGGAATAGGCATCTGACCGTAACTAACGATGCTGAGAACGTAGTCCAAAGACTTGAGCGGCAAGGACATCTTCCCGTGGGCAGAAGGCTCTTCTATTACGATTCAGAAGGGGAGCTCTCTGAAATCTTGGTGCGGGATGGTTTCTTTGCGGGATTTGCACTGTATAGAGACGAAAAAGCCTCACCGGCGGCAACCAATGAGGCCATGAAAGAATATCCATGAAAACTGTAGCAACATTGGAAGGCGATGTCAAGGGTGGATGGTGCAGGTGTTGCGGCGAGCACACCGAGAACCGTCTGCCTGATGGGGCCCTGCAATGCTTAGACTGCATGAATACGGATTGCAGTAAATGTCCCGCTGATATTTGCAAATGGAGGGATGAGGAAGAATGACAACAGAAGAGAAAATAGATGAGAAAGCACTCAGTACGGGGATATGATGATTCCAAAATTACCAGGACTCTATGAAAACATCCCATTCAAGGACTACAAGGCGATAGACGCTATCAATAATTCCCGGCTGACCCGTCTTAACAAGTGTCCTGCCGCCGCACTGGTAGCGCAAGAGGAAACGCCGTCACTTCTCTTGGGTCGTGCAGTGCATACGCTGGTACTTGAAGGGGATGAGGTATTTCAGAAAGAATTTGCTATTGCCCCTGAATGCAATAAGAGGACGAATGAAGGAAAGGCGATATGGGCAGGCTTTCAGGCTGATAACCTTGACAAGCAAATCCTGAGTATGGATGACGGGGGACAGGTCGAGGCTATACGAAACGCTGTTTTTGCTCATCCGTTTGCAAAAAAGATACTATCAGAAGGCACGGCGGAGCAAACAATTATCTGGGACGATGAGGAGTCCGGGCTTAAATGCAAGGGAAGAATTGACTGGATACCCACAGGGAGCAATGGCGTGCTGGTGGATCTTAAAACTACCCGGGACGCTTCGCTGGAGAAGTTTACCAGGTCGTGTATAGATTACGGCTATGCGAAACAGGCGGGCATGTACATTGACGGGATTATGAAGGCCACCGGCGAGGTATTTGATTCATTCATATTCATTGCGGTAGAGACTGAGCCGCCATACCACGCGGAAGTTCATGTCATGGACATGAGGTTTATCGAGTGGGGCTATTTGGAATACCGGCGACTGCTCTATCTTGAAGCAAAATGCAGGAAAGAGGGGTATTACCCGCACTTCACAGAGGCATCAGCGCTTGACTTGGTGATGCCAGGATATTTATCACGGAAATCATAAAACAAGGAGAAATTCAAATGGAAGACGTTGAGACATTACCAGCATTAACAGGCAGCGAGGGGCTTGTAGCCTCTGGGGCTGCATTACAGAGGGTACAGACACAGTTTTCAACGGCAGTGGCAATACAGCGGCCACGCAGGAGGCTTGAGGTTATCAGGGCATGTGAGGAAGAGGCAACAATAGCCGGCGATGAATTCTACTACTCATGGACGGTTACTACAAAAGAAGGGAAGAAGGAATTAGTTGAGGGGTTATCAATCCAGGCGGCACTTGCGGCAGCCAGAAACTGGGGTAACTGTGGTGTGCCATGTTCTGTTGAAGAGAATATGAACACATATATTTTTACGGCCACGTTTGTGGACCTTGAAACCGGATTTAATCTGCAGCGCACTTTCCGTCAGAAGAAGAGCCTGAACATCGGGAAGAAATACAATGAGAGGGCTGAGGATATTGTATTTCAAATTGGTCAGAGCAAGGCAATTCGGAATGTAATATTGAATGCGCTCCCGTCCTGGCTCACAACAAAGATGTTGGCCAAATCTAAGGAGAATGTGATCGAGAAGATCAACAAGATGGGGATTGCCGTTGCGAGAGAAAAGACTGTTGCCTTCTTTGCAAAGCATGGCGTGACACCTGACAGGATTGAAAACAAACTCGGAGGGAAGAAGGCTACTGCCTGGGATGTGGAGGACTTAGCTCTTCTGCAGGGCGCTATGAAGACCCTTCTCTCTGGCCAGGAATCAGCAGATAGCCTGTTTCCGGTGCATCAGGAGACTACATCAAAGGCTGAGGATGTTAAGGCACGCTTCGAGGGCAAGGAGGCGCCGCCGCCACCTGTATCCAGCGAGCCAACTGATAAGGGAGCCATGGAACGTAACTACGCAGGAGAAATCAGGGCGTGCGGCAGCATTGCTGAGGCAGAGGGAATCTTCGAGGATTTCTGCAAGACGAAACCAGTGCAGGCGGAGAAGGATAAGGTTACGAAGATGCTTCAGTCTGTGATAGCGCAACACCATAAGGCGGATAGCGGTGATCCAAGCACGGTATTCGATGGGAGGGGTAAATCGTGAAAATCATTTCTCTCGAGTCGGAGAATGTTAAACGCCTGAAGGCTGTCCATATCAAACCGGACGGCTCGAGGTAATAGAGGAATAACAATCTCCGGGCTCACGGGCCGTGTGAAGGCGGCTTGCTCTCCCCTGAGACAGGGAGGGCCCCGGAGAATAAAAATACAAATCCCGAGGAGATGGCCCCCATCACGGTAAGGTGGATTAGGGCTTGGGGAATTTCAGGTTGAACGCCATATATACCTGAGTCTGGTGACAAGATAAGTCGCCCGAAGCATCTCATTATAAAGAGGCGACATCCCGCTCCCGGGGCGGCAGGGGCGGATTAAAAAGGAGATTACGATGCAGGAATATATCACGAGAGAACTTAAGTATGAGTTGAACCAGGATGAATTATTAAGCTATTCAAGGCAACTGGCAAAAAATCAGCAGGACAAGGGTGAGGCAGAATCGGGGAAAAAGTCGGTCGTGGCTGACTATAACGACAAGATAGCACGACTCAATTCGGAAATACAGATTCTGTCACGTAAGGTAGCAAATGGCTATGAGCATCGCCCTATAAAATGTCAGTGGAAATACAACTGGCGGGAAGGCGAGAAAACCTTAGTGCGCCTTGATACGAATCAGATAGTTGAAGTAGTGGAGATCACCCCGGAAGATAGACAGCAGGAGCTGCGCATGCCATTCAGGGACGACCCGAGCACAGTATTTGATGAGAGGAACAATGCGTGAAGTGCCGGTCTTGTGACAAGGAAATCGTCTTCCTGAAAACCAAGAAGGGCAAGAGCATCCCTGTGAACGGTGAGACGATTCAGGGCAAGGAGACGGTCTTTGATGTAGCGAAAGGGCACGTACCGCATTTTGCTGATTGCCCTCAATCTAATGCGTGGAGAAAAGATAGGTGAGCAACATAACTTGCGTCCCATATGAGGCCGTAATGAGCCAGCAGCTTTGCGAGAGCAGGAAAAAAGCGGCAGTGGCCGGTGACGGTCTTGTCAACAGAAAGTGTATTGATTGTCCAGGAGGAGGATTATTTATGGAAGAGGAAAAAGAAGTTCTGAAATGTAAGACCTGCGGGTCGGTAACTGAGGACAGCAAGAAGTATTTAGGGAAATCTCAGGAGTGCAGGAAGTGTTACGGCAAACGCTGGCTTCGGGAGAAGGGGGCTAAAAACCCTGATAAGCCGTCAACAACGAAATCACTGCCTCACGGTGATGCAGGGGTTAGTAAGCCTGCCACACAGAAGCCTAAGCCGGCCAACGGGTCTGCTGCTGCAGAAAAGTTAGATTATACCATCAAGAAACTCAACGAAGTCATAGGGGAGTTAGAGAACAAGCTTGAGGCTGCAAAGTTTAAATTATCTGTGTGCGAGGAAGTTCGGGGGATGCTGGGGTGAAGTTATTCTCAGCAACCATCGAGGAGTTTGAGGTTGTGCCGAAGATACGGTTGCCACTCAAGATGAAGTGGTCGAAGGAGGGACAACGATACCTTAGCACAAAACAGGCTTTAGCATGGGAGTTAAAGAAGTGCTATCACGGCAAGGATCCTATGACTTTTGAAATGAGTCTGTCCTGTGCGATACACCTGAGACATCGGCGAGGGATAGACATTGACAACGCAGTGGGTTTTCTCATGGATAGCCTACAATACGCCGGCATCGTCGAAAATGATAAATGGATTAAGGAATTAAGAAAGGTAAATCTGTTTCAGGGGAAGGTAAATCGGGTCGTGGTGGAGTTAAGGAGACTATGACCATCACCTGTCCGCACAATAGACTACTGGTTATGGATGAGATTGCGGGGGTAATTGCAAGGGTTGGATTAACAAAGGACGAGATGTGCTGGATATTCAAAAGTTTAGAGACTACGTATCGGGGAGACACAGCGTCGAATGGCTGACCAGAAGCGTTGGTTTAAGGTGTGGACATCAATACTCTCTGATGATGATTTTGATCCTTCCATTCCAGGAGTATTGTCTTCCGTGGGACGGTTTGTACTACTCGGTGCTTACCTTGCCTTACATGGAAGTAACGGTATTTGTGACATACGAAAAGAGAAATTATTTACCATGTTACAGGTGAAAAATATTGATGAATTACATGCAGAAATATCATTAAAAAATGTGCAATTTGAAGAGGGAAAAAGTGATAACAGCAAGTTTACCGTTATCATGAAGAACTGGCGTAAATATCAAATGGATTCAACAGGTTACGAGAGATTAAAAAAACACAGAAAACAAAAAAATGATAACGGTACAAGAGAAGAGAAGATAAGAGAAGAGAAGATAAAGATAAGAGAAGAGAAGAATAAACCCCCTTTATCCCCCTTGTCAGGGGATGGTAAATCGGATGTTTTACTTGAGCGATTCAACTTGTTTTGGGAAAAGTACCCGAAGAAAAAATCAAAAGGTGATGCCCTGAAAGCCTGGCTGAAACTAAATCCGAGCGAGCAGCTCTTAGAGACTATAATCTCCACGATAGGGCGGGCCAAGACCTCAAAGGAGTGGCAGAAAGACGAAGGGCAGTATGTCCCATACCCGGCATCATGGCTAAATGCGATAGGGTGGGAAGATGAGTACATTCCAGCACAACCGGATGTATCGAAAAATGTTCAGAGAATCAATGAGGTGCTGGCAGAGATGGAGGAGCTGGATGCAAAAGGACGAAGCGAGCAAGATTGTCTTGAAATTAGCAGCGCTATTTCCTAACACGGATGTGAAGAAGGAAACGATAGCCACCTGGATTGAGTATTTGCTGCCACTCCGGGCAGACATAATACGGCAGGCCGTGCATGAGTATGCGCTATCGCCAGGTAAGAAGTTTTTCCCTACACCTGGGGAAGTGCTCGATATTTATGACAAAATATATCAGGAAGTTATAGCAAAGAGGATCGCATCACATCAGGAGGATGAAAGGCAAGTAACTAAACTCTTGTTCTGTAAACCTTTAAACCAATTTGCGGATGATTACATTCGGAAATCAGTCGAATTAATCAGGGATGTATGCGCCAGAAATGTAACATATCGGTCAGGGGATTGGAATAAAAGGTTTTCTGAAATCTACGGGAATGAGAGGATGATATGAATATCACAATCAAGGTTGACTCACGGGAAGTAGAAAGAGCTTTACGGGAAGCGCCGAAAGTCGCGGAGAAGGCTCTCGTTAGAACACTCAATCGCACGGCAGATAAGGCGAGGGTGACGGCCTCAAAGACCGTCAGGGAGACATACAATATCAAGGCCGGAGATCTCAATAAATCTATCAGAATATACAAGGCGGATAGATCAAGGCTTGTAGCTCAACTTACCATTACTGGCAAGCCTGTCGGATTAATAGCGTTCGCAGCACGTCAGACCGCCAAAGGCGTAACGTACATGATATTGAAAGCTGGTAAAAGATCTCGGCGGGCGCATGCCTTTATAGCTATCATGAAGTCTGGACATAGAGGAGTTTTTGAGAGGATGGGTGATGCACGGCTACCTATTGCGGAACGAAAATTTATTGCCATGCCCTCAGTCTGGAAGAATGAGAAGGTTATGGCTGTGGTTGAGCGGGTAATCAACACTGAGATAGTTAAGGAGTGGAAGGCGAATTGGGAATATTATATGGGAAAGAAGTGATGGGTCCTTCCAGAGCCGGGAAAGCATGCGGATAGCAAGCTCGCAAGATTCCGTTAACGATAGACCAATTTTCAGGGGTTCAATTCACTGAGCAATGATAGCTGAGAAGGACACTAAAACCTTAATATCCCGCTTTCCTGGCTCCTTGGAGGCTGTGGGTTGGCGTAAAGGTACCCAGGACTTTGGGGTTACCTATAGCGTCCCGCAAGAGCTGAGGGAGTATGTCAAGCCCCTCATGGACAAGCTCAATCAATACTTTGTGGTCGCCTGTGTCGAGGTTCGGAATGCCCAGCAGGCAGAGCAGATATTAAAGGCTCAAGGGGATGAAGTTGATAGTCTTCCCGCCGGTAAGGGAGGCCAGAGTAAAGAGGATCAGGATCGGTACTGCAGTATGGAGGAGATAGCATCTATGCTGTCAATGACTCCCAGGAGCGCCTTCCTGTACGCACAAAAGGGAGTTATCGTCAAAGTTGGGCGCGGTCGGTATGATTTGACTCAGAGCATCCAGAATTACATCAAAGAGATCAGGAATGAGCAACGAAGCGGTGGGCGCCGGGGTGAAGTGCTTGCAGAGAAAGAGGAGATACAGAAAGAGAGATTACTGGTTAAGCTCCTCACAGAGAAGAAAAAACTTGTCATTGCTGAGGATTGCGTTAGGGAGGTCGAGAAGAACAATTTTAACGTGAGAAACAAACTCCTCCGCCTCCCCACGAAGCTAGCCCCCCTTATTGCCGGTAACAAGAAGCCGAGCGAGATAAAAGAAATTATGGAGGATCATGTTAGGGAATGCCTTACAGAACTTGCAGGGATTAACCCCCCTCGAATGGGTGATAGCGCGAGCAAACAGAGTGTTCGCTCCGCCACCAAAATTAAAAGTAAGCGAGTGGGCAGACACAAGAAGAGTACTAAGCTCAACAAGCGCTGAACCGGGTCAATGGAGGACGAGCAGGGCGCCGCACCTTCGGGGGATTATGGACGCAGTCTCTGACCCAGCGGTACCGGAAATCACCTGGATGGCGAGTGCGCAGGTTGGAAAAACGGAAGGGCTGATCAATAACACAATTGGCTATCACATTGATCAGGACCCAGCTCCAATACTGATAGTGCTTGAGACCGAGTCAAAGGCGGAGGCATGGAGTAAGGAGCGATTAACCCCAATGCTTAAAGATACCCCTTGCCTTGCGGGGAAGGTCAGGGATTCAAGGGCAAGAGACTCAGATAATAAGATTCTGTTCAAAGAATATCCGGGAGGATTCCTTGCAATTGCCGGGGCTGGGTCGGAAGCAGAGTTATCATCCCGGGCCATTAGGATTATCATACTCGATGAGTTGGATAAATACAAACCCCTACGAGCCGGCGATCCGGAGATACTTGCAATCAAGAGGACACAAACCTTCTGGAACAAAAAGATAATTAGGGTTTCAACCCCTCGGGATAAATCAACAAGCCGCATTTTACGGGCCTATGAGCGATCAAATATGCAGAAATTCTATGTGCCATGTCCGCTATGCAATGAGCATCAAGTCCTTGTGTGGGATCAGGTAAGGTTCTCTCGGGACGAAAAGGGTATTGTCGAGAGGACCTGGTATGAGTGCATCTATTGTCATGGCGTGATAGATCATGTCAATAAGTCCTGGATGCTGGCCAATGGCGGGTGGAGAGCGGAAAATCCGAAGGTCACGAATCATGCCGGGTTCTGGTTGAACGAAATATATTCTCCGTGGTCAACATGGGAAGAGATGGTCAAGAACTTTCTGGAGGCTAAGAAAAGCCCGGATACCTTAAAGACCTTCATCAACGAATCCCTCGGAGAGGTCTGGAATGATGAAGGCTACTCAATGAAAGACGACGCCCTCTTCGCCCGCAGGGAAGATTACGGCCCGTATGTTCCGCTCGGGGCCGCCGTCCTCACCTGCACCGTGGATGTGCAGGATAACCGTATTGAGGCTGAGGTTACAGCTTTCGGGCGAGGCGAAGAATCATGGAAAATCGAATACCAGGTGTTCCAGGGAGACCCAGCAAGACTTGATGTCTGGAAAGATCTTGATAGCTACCTCGAGAAGACTTTTCTTCACGAATCGGGAACCCCTCTCAGGATTGCCGTGACGTGCGTAGACACAGGAGGCCATCACACGCAGATGGCATATAATTTCGTCAAGACACGGGAGTGGCGGGGTATATATGGAATTAAGGGAGCAAACAAATCAGGTGAACCTATCTGGCCGAAGCGGGCGTCTAAGAAAAATAAAGGTGGAATTAATCTCTACATGATCGGAACAGACGGGGCGAAAGACCTTATTTATGGACGACTCAAAATTACAGAACCAGGCCCCGGATATATGCACTTTCCACTTCAGTATGATCAGGAATATTTCCGACAACTCACGTCAGAGAAGGTGGTCTATGAGAAGGGCGTGAGGAAATGGATCCTGAAGCCGGGCACACGCAACGAAGCTCTCGATCTAAATGTCTATGCAGTGGCAGCATTGGAGCGCCTTAAGCAGTCTCCCAGGTTCAACCTGGACAGGCTGGTAGATAAGTTTATCGCTCTCGGCAAGAGAGAACAGACCGAGACAGGGCCGGATCAAATTCCGGCACTACAGAGACCTCCGGAGCCGGCAAAGACCACACAATCGCAACGTAGAATCATCAGCGCCGGCATCAAGAAAGGATGGGTAAATCGTTGGAGAAAGTAGAGATTCCAAACAAGCTGCTATTTAACGTCGTTGAGGTTGCCCGAATTGTCGGCGTGACGCGCCAGACCATATATGATTGGATTAAGTATGACCACCTTAATTGCAGCCGCACTCCAGGCGGTCGAATCCGAATAAACAGGAATTCTCTCCTGAAATTAGTTGAGAACAGAAATAATCTGTAAGGTTTGTGGTGTTTTGTTATGTTTTGTATAAGGTAATATTTTCCCCCACCTGATATATTTATTCTCAATGAACCAGAACAATTATTCTTTACAGATAGGCTGTCTCTATGGCGGAGATGGCCTATTCTTTTTTCACCCAACCAAAGGAGGTCGTAATGTTTAAGAAATTTATCTTAGCGGCAATCTTAACATTCATATTCTCAGTACCAGCAATGGCCGCAGGTATAGGGTGGTCGTCTGATTATGCCATGAAAGACAACATCAACGTAATCTCCAGATCATCCAACATGAACGGCTCAGCCGGAGTATTTATCGGCACGATAGGCGAAGTAAAACTTGAATCCGGCAAGAAGCTAATCGGCTTAGGCGGCGCATCATTCCATGTCGGCGATACCGGCAACCTCGTATTTACCGCAGTTCCGGTAACATTATTTGACGATGTCGTTCAGCTGGGTGTATCCGCAGACTTAAGTGATTTCAGGTGGAATGACCCGGAAGACTATTTATTCAGCGTAGGGTTCTCAGCAAGCGGGTTGGTTAATAAACTCTGGAAATAAGCAGGATAAAAAATGTATAAAATGCGGGCAAGGCGATATTTCTAATCGTTTAGTAAATGCCGGTGAAAGAATTGATGGTCACATAGGCGATCCATTTATTTTAACAAAGATTGAGATTATACGGCGATATTGTAGAAATTGCGGCTATAGATGGAGTGATTTGCCATTAGATTCATCAGAAGCCATGAAGAGTGAAATATCGGGAATGACATGCCATTAACGTGGTTAGAGAAACGCTTACTTGGCGGGATAATAAAGTATATCGCAAAACGTGGAAGGAATACAAGAATGAATTTTTTAAAATACTTGCCGTTGATACTCAGATTTAAGAATGTCTCTGATGTCTATCAGGAAGAGGCTGGGCAAGGGAAGCCCTGGTACCTGAGCCGAAGGTTCATAGGCATTGTCATTACCATCATATTCGTGGCAGTTACAATGAACACAGGG
Source organism: Planctomycetes bacterium RBG_16_43_13 (assembly GCA_001828445.1). The sequence continues at coordinate 1,495 of MHYJ01000060.1, read as the reverse complement.
ATAACGCTTGATGAGGCGTTGTCTTTACAGTTAGCTGACCATCTTGTGTCCTTGATTACGGCTGGCATTGCATTGTACGGCATTGTGCTTGGTATTATAGGGCATGTTAAGAGGACGAAGCCTTGACAAAGGAAGAACTTAAATCCGCTGTCGCTGAGGCCATAGACGAGAAACTCGCTCCATTTTGGATTGAAAGGGAACTCCATTACGAACATCACCTCTTTATAGATAAGTGGATGAAGTGGAGTGATGATATGTCAAAGACAGTATGGCATACGATTATTAAGACAATCGTACTGGGTATACTTGGGTTACTGGCTTTAGGCGCTTTGCTGAAAATGGGATGGAAACACTTATGAAACCTATAACCGCCAAAGGTGGTGAGTACATGCCTCGACCTAAACGGCAAATTATGCACGAGCTAAGTCCAAAGTTCAGCACTACTGAGACTAATTACAAGGCGTTAGTTATAGTAAATCTTATGGGGATGATGTCCATGTCAGGATGGGTTAAGATGCAGGTTGAAAGGGACCTCGATAATGATTGAAATTACAGATGAGGATATATGAGATGAATAATTGCGGATGCAGCGATAGATTCAGGTGCATTACTCACAGACTTGAGGGACGCAAGCCTCCGCCAGATTCCCTTGACTCTGACTTGATGGCGCAGAATGATGATATGTCAGACAAGATGACAGATAAGGAATATGCTGGGTAAATGGACGAGGCGGGATGTCATGAAAAAGGAAATAATCATCTGCGATAAGTGTGGCCGTGAGATACGCAAGGGTGATAAATATACGCAAAGGCCGAAAGACCTACATTCCAGCAGGATAAGCGATATTGAAGATATTTGCAGAGATTGTGCTTACCCAACAATAGATAAATATAAACCGTTATTTTGGAAGGCGGCTAACGAGGAGTTCTGGAATATACTTTAATGTCAGGCGGGATCACGGGTACAGATATGCTTACATGGGATAGCGTTAAATGGTTTAAACCGGAAGAGTTTGATGACACCTATAAAATTAATCTCGGTAAGGACATGGATATGGAGACTGTCCACAGGTTAGACTCCCTCAGAGGATGGGTTGCTTGTCCTATTATAGTGACGGCAGGATTCGACTCACGGGGACACTCTACAGATTCATATCATTACAAGGGTAAGGCTGTTGATATTATTATCTGTACGGATATGACCATGAGGGAGCAATGGGAGTATATCAGGATTTCCGGCTTTGCTGGTATTGGTGTTTATCCTGATTGGAAATATAAGGATTTCAAGGGAGGCTGGCATTGTGACAGCAGGAATGTATCTCAGCTATGGCGTGAGGTCAGCAAGGGTGAATATTTTTACTTATTACCTTAAGGAGGTTTTAAATGTATAAATGGTTAATCGGCATAGCAATAGTTCTATTATCGGCAGGTCTCCTGATAGCACTACCTTATCAGCCTAAGACAACACTGACATGGGAGCCTCCAACGACAAACAT
>MHYJ01000059.1:5787-6997 GCA_001828445.1 Planctomycetes bacterium RBG_16_43_13 | reverse complement strand
ACTTCGGCGGTGCGAAGGTTATCCCAGTATTCAACACATCCCGCACAGTCGCCGCTCGAGGTGACAAGATTACGATTATTGATGGGAACAATAATAAGGAACGGCAGACCGTCCGCAATGCTCAAGGCACTCTTGTAGCGTTCTATGATAATGTTGGACGTGAATATATGATAGACGGCACGCACACCCGTCTCCTGAAGTGGCCATCAGGTGAACTTCTCTCTATGAGCTGGCTAAATACTGCAAGTCCAACCTTCAATATTGGCGGTTCCGGAATAACAGCTACCATAGACGAACTGAAGTTTTTTGCCTCGCCCAAGGGCAACTTCCTCTCCACACAGCAATTAGATGATGCGACTACTATCGTCTATATGAATAACGCAGATGCTATGTCCCAAAGTGGCGGTGCGGTTAAGATAGGAGACGAGATTATCGGCTATGCATATTACGAACATATTTACGACCAGATGAGACGGCACGTCGGCGATAAACTCCTCAGATGTAAACGCGGATATCTTAATTCGCCTCCCTCCGCCCATCCTGCAGGCGAGAGGGCTTTCAATCTTAGTTTTCTACCAATAACCGCTCTTTCCAGTGATGCAGATGCGACTGGCTCGTTCATACCGCTCTCTGGCTCCACGCAACAGAGCGAGGGGTATCTTCTGATAGGGAGTGAGGTTGTGGGCTTTACAAGCGGTGGAAGTAGCCCCTCTATGCCAGTCGGCAAGGATGGTTCTACAGGGCTCTTCAGAGGCAGATTTGGCACGCGAGCCACCCCGCACCGCCAATATGAACTTGTCTACGAGATGCCATTCAGATTTTGGGACACATATAAACAGGGCGAGTTCGACAATAGGATGGTATACTATCAGGCAGGGTATTCTGTGCCGGGTGCATTCTTGAGAAACATCTTCTGGCAGGAGCAGATACCACCATTCGGAGATGATACACTTGAGGTAAGGGTGCAGTCGCGTTTAGATGGCTTCGGCGAGTGGACAGAGCCACCCTCACGGCAGGGACCGATATACGAGTTTATAGATGGTGCCGCTAATAATATACTCAGCAAATACTCTGACAAAGGGATTGAGGTTCGATTGTTGTTTCAATACAAGAACGGCTCTTTCTACCCTGCGAATGGTTGGAAAAAGTCGCCTCGTATTTACCAACTTTGGGCAGAGTATCAGAGAGAGACGAAGGCACTTTTCCATAG
>MHYJ01000059.1:5386-5495 GCA_001828445.1 Planctomycetes bacterium RBG_16_43_13 | reverse complement strand
GAAGGTCATCGCCTTTACCTTCAGCCGTCTCAATGATGGCGATACCAGCACCTATTGGCTACTCGTAAAGGGCTTGGCATCGTTTACGAGTAAAGATGCCCTTGAACAG
>MHYJ01000059.1:0-5290 GCA_001828445.1 Planctomycetes bacterium RBG_16_43_13 | reverse complement strand
AACAGAAGTTAGTAGCATTGGACGGTATTACCACTGTATCTGCTAACCCTGTTCTCTCAAAGAAGGCGATACCAATACTAATAAATGCGTTAAAAAGAGCAGGTGATAAAGACAGCGAGATGAAGCGTAGAGTTGTAAAGGCGCTTACTGCCATAACAAAACAGGAATACGGCGACAGCGTCTCTAACTGGGAGGGATGGTGGGAGAAGAATAAGGATGGAGATTTCAAACCCGTAGAAGGTGATAAGGTTCGTTCAACAGGCACGGTGGTTGACAACCTCGACCCCACCCGTAACTCAGAGTTCGAGAAACTCGAAAAGGTAGATAAAGAAAAGATTGTGGTAGTGAATACGGTATGCAAAGGTAAAAATAACGAAGACCATAGCTTTGACCATATAGAAAATATACTTAAGAGGATGGGCATACCTCATACGACTATGACGAAGGAAGAGTTTGAGGATGATAAGTTCAAGACGGACGGTGTGATGGCAGTTATAATAAACTGCGGTTATTTTAGGAGGCACTGTATTGCTCCGACACACCACGCTGGTACTGACCCGGTTAGTCCAAGGGCTATGATATGTGTTAGCCCGGATGGCTCTCCTCATCAAGATGTGGAACATCCGTTTACTGCTAAAGGCATACAGAAGATAGGTGTTTTTGTAGAAAAGGGTGGTTATCTCTTCACAGAGGACTGGGAGTTAGAAGATGTCCTCGAGAGGGCGTTCCCGCAATACGTAGGACATACAGAGTATCTTGATAATAAGGTTGTAAAGGTTCTCCCGCAGGTTGGTTCGACATCGCATCCGTATCTCAAAAATATATTTGTAGAGAAGGTAGTGCCTAAGCCGCCGGATGCAGGTAATAAGGCGCCTGATGATGGGCAGAAACCTGCAGACGGAGAGACGGAGGGTAGCGATAAAAAACCTAATGATGGCAAGACATCATCTGATGGTGGTGTGGACTTCAAAAAGTTAGAGCATACTTGGAAGATTGATAAGGATAGCCCTTCCATAAAGGTTATTAGTCAACTCGTTACCGTTCTTATGGTAAGCCCCGACCTGACAGAGCAGGCAGTGGCAATAACGTTTAGCGTTGGAGGTAGTGGCAAGCCGGACGACCCAAAGAGGGGGTATCAACAGGACAGGTTGAAGATGTCAGGCGGGCGTGTCCTCCACGTCCTTAGCCACTTTGGTAAACAGAAAGAGCAGAGCGATGAATTCACACTCCAGAACCTCATTCTGAACTTCCTCATAGAGGCGAACGAACGACGGCTGATGAAGGAAAAGAAGAAGTAGATTGTAGATTAAAAGATTGTAAGGTTAGAAAAGGGGTAATGAGTATGAGGAAGTTTCTTATCGTAGCGATGCTCTTTGCTCTCTGCCCTTTTCTCTTTGCCCAAGGCGAGGCAGATAACTCCACGTCCCTCACACGGCTCGGCATAATGAAAGTTAGAGGTGGCGACTACGAAGGGGCGATTAAACTCCTCGACAGTGCAATCAATATGGACAAAGAAAATACCCTTGCCTACTTCCAGCGAGGGCGAGCGAAGGCAGGGATGAGGAATTACAAAGAAGCGGTAGCCGACTTTGATACAGTGATAAAACTCCAGCCCGACTATGCTCCGGTATATGTGGAGAGGGCGGATGCAAAAAAGAATTTAGGAGATGAGAGCGGAGCAAAGCAAGATATGGAACAGGCGATAAGAATCGACCCGTCATATCTGAACCCGTCAGAGGAGATTAAAATTGTGAAGGCGCCGGATAAGACAGCCGGGGCGGAGAAGCCGAAATCGCCAGCCGAACCCGCAGAGCCGCCTAAACCGGATAATAAAGAGGATTTAAGCCAAAAGGTAAAACAACTCTCACTTACAGACCAGCTCGCCAAAGTTGGCGGGCTATCTGAGGATGAATTGCTCGCGGAGAAATACTATCAGCGCGGTATAGCGAAAATGAATAACGGCAACTACAAAGAGGCATTGTCCGACTTAACCAAGGCAGTAGAACTTGACCCGAAACATATCAAGGCACTTGTTGATAGGGGAGCCACTAAATCCCATTTAGGCAACCAAAAAGCCGCTATTGCTGATTATGACGAGGCACTGAAGATAAACCCTAATTTCGAGATTGCATACAGCAGTAGAGGTGTCGCAAAGGAGTCGCTCGGCGATATAAAAGGTGCGTTGGCTGACTATGACAAGGCGATAAAGGCAAACCCCAAATATTACGCCACATACCTAAATAGGGGTGCCATAAAGCTGGAAAAGTTGAATGATTTTAAGGGTGCATCAGCCGACTATAATAAGGCGGTAGAGTTAAAACCTGATTCCCCGGCTGTATATTATAATCGTGGTGGTTTGAAGCAGGCGATTAACGACTATAAAGGTGCAATCGCTGACTATGATAAGGCGATAAAATTAGAGCCAAAGTTTGCGATTGCTTATGCGAATAGAGGAACTGCGAAAGAGTACTTAGGCGATATAAAAGGTGCGCTCGCTGATTATGAGAAGGCAATACAGCTTGACCCGTCCCTGAGGCGAACCGTCCAGCTGTGGATTAACGAGGCAAAGGCGAAGTTAAGATAGCAGTTGTTGACAGCGTCCCCCATTTTCGTATAAAATACCCCCAACCTTTTTATTAGTTCCATCGTCCTATTTATATAGGAGTAGATATGCCAGACGTACAAGGAGAAAAGACGCCAAACGAATTAGAAGCTGCACAGTTTGCTGTGAAGAATAATCTCATCACGCAAACACAACTCGACGAGTGCGTCAAAATAGCACAAGACGTCTCATCCGCCGGCTTACATAAGAGCGTAAATCAGGTCATCGTAGAAAAGGGCTATCTCACGCAAGGGGTGCTAAACTCCGTTCTCCATCAACTCGGCAAGTCCCTCGCGGAAGTAGATAAATATGAGATACTCGCCAAACTCGGCGAAGGCGGTATGGGGGCGGTATATAAGGTCCGCCATAAGACGAATGGTAAGATCTACGCCCTGAAAACACTTCGTAAAGAACTGGCGAAGGATAAGGAATATCTTGAGAGATTTTCACGCGAGGTTTGGAATGTATCCGGGCTAACTCATCCTAATATCGTTTCAGCAGTTGACTATGGGGAACATAAAGGTATGCACTATTTCGTTATGGAGTATGTTGAGGGGGAGGGACTCGATAAGATTATAGCGAGGAGGGGTAAGATTTCCGAGAAGGAGTCCGCTGATATAATTATGCAAGTGGCTGATGCACTCTCCTATGCGGATAAACGGCACATAGTCCATAGGGATATAAAGCCCGCAAATATAATCATCACAAAGGATGGTCGGGCAAAGCTTTGCGATTTAGGTATAGCTAAATCCACCGACAAAAGTAGTATTGCTCTTACGATGACAGGGCTTGTGGTCGGCTCACCACACTATCTATCGCCTGAACAGGTGCAGGGTAGGAAGGAAATCGATATTAGGAGTGATATATACTCTCTCGGTGTTACCCTGTTTAATATGATAACTGGCAGGGTGCCGTTTGATGGGGATAGCCCTATGGCTATAGCTATGAAACGTCTTAACGAAAAGCCGCCTCTCCCTACGAAGTATGTTCTGGGACTTTCTAAAGTTATGGAGGACGTTATACTGAAGATGATGGCGGCGGCGCCCTCTCTCCGCTACCAGAAGCCGTCAGAGGTTGTATCGGCATTAGAGCCGATAGCGAAAGGGTCAAAAGTTGCAAAGGAAGATGTTGCGGTGCATAGTGCTTCTACATCTATAGATGCCGTTAAGGGAAATGGCTCTGGAAGTCCTGTATCCCCTGTTAGAAAGGATTTGCAGTTGGAAGGTCTTTCTAACGGGGCAGAGAGACCGAACGTATTTGCAACAGCGATATATGCTACAAAGAGATTTACCGTTACAAATCCTAAGTTAATGGAGGGAATTTATATAGTTGGTGGGGTTGTTGGGGTGCTTGGCATTATCGTTGCAATATTTCTATTTGTGAGGTCGGGTGAGAAGGGTGATAGTGGTAAGCCACCTGCTATAGGGGTTGTCCAAAATAGTGGTGGTAACTCTAATGATATAAAACCAGTTGTGCCCGACGGTCAGATAAAAGAGGAGAACATGACAAATGCCGAAACAGCAAAAACAGATGAAGAGACAGAGCGATTGAAGCGGGAGTTAGAGGAAGCAAGGGCTAAGGCAGAGGAGGCAGATCGATTGAGGAAAGAAGCCGAAATGAAGGTAGAGGGAAAGTTAAAGAAAGAAGCAGAGTTAGCGAGGATAGAGGCAGAGCGCGTTGAAAGAGAAAGAGAGATAGAGCGGCTAAAAAAGGAGGCGGAAGATATAGGGAAAAAGATAAAGGACGAGTTCAATAGCATTACGAAAGATGGCAATCTATATGAACGTGAAAAACGGCTCACGAGATTTATAAATAAAAACCTCAACATAGCAATCTTCTCGAAATATGTATCTGACATAAGGGGATTTTCTAAAGATGACGTATCGAACGTTCAGAAGAAGGGAGAGCTACGTGATGCCATTACCAACATGCTTCAAAAGGTAAAGCTCTATAAATCACAAAGTTCTCCCACAGAAAAGATAAAAAAGACAATAGAAGAGTTAGAGAAGAAAATAGTAGCAGATAAGCAGGAATACCTAAATCAATTTGGCATATCCTATGACTACGATAGTTTGCATGGAGAAGTAGATAAACAGTTCCTATTGGCTATAAGTTCACTCAAGACAAACGAGGAGATAGCAGAGCAAGAGCGAATAAGAAAAGAAGAGGGGCGATTGAGGAAAGAGTCCGATGACTACTATAACAGAGGAGATGAGAAATATAGTGCTGGTGATTATCGAGGTGCTATATCTGACTACGACAAGGCAATCGAATTAAATCCAAAGTCGGCGAGTTTGTATCATAATCGTGGATTAGCGATGGACGAGGTCGGTGACTATAAAGGGGCGGTAGCCGACTTCACTAAGGCGATAGAGATAAATCCTGACTATGCAACTGCTTACAGTAATCGTGGTTTTGTAAAACATAAACTTGGCGACTATAAAGGTGCTATAACTGATTTTGATAGGGCTATTCGCATCAACGCAAACCTTGCGACAGCATATCTAAATCGTGGCAATGCGAAATATATGACTGCCAGCTATAAAGGTGCCCTGTCCGATTGGCAAAAGGCAATAGAACTGAACCCTTCCTTTAGGACCGTCCTCCAACCAAAGATTGAAGAAATAAAGGGCAAATGATTAAATATAAACTCTACAGTATACCGATCTTTGAACTTCGGAGTGACTC
>MHYJ01000058.1:10955-11070 GCA_001828445.1 Planctomycetes bacterium RBG_16_43_13 | reverse complement strand
CGTTGGGCTATAAGACGCCGGTTCAATTTGAGCAGGAATATGTGTTATTTTCTACTAAAATTAGTGCTTGACTATCGGGGAGCAGTACACAAATAGATAAATTATCGAAAGCGTA
>MHYJ01000058.1:2522-10909 GCA_001828445.1 Planctomycetes bacterium RBG_16_43_13 | reverse complement strand
GCTATACCAGATGAGATATTCTACAAAGCAGATTGGCAGAGACCTGCAAAGGATGAAAAATATCTAAATGGCAAGGTTAAGATACGAACATATTGCGATGACTTGCTTACAAGCTATTATCTGGAAAAGGTGGCCTAAGATATATTAGATGTTTGGGAGGTGTTAGACACAGAGATATTCTGTGAACTCTGTGTATTTTTGGTGAGGATTGCTATGAACAATATGAGAGACCCGCCGTAAGTGAGAGATTTAGTATATTCTGGGTAGCTAAACTTTGTGAAAATGGCTATCCGAGTGATAATATAGGTGCGGACAGGATCAGATAACAAGCATATCTATATTGCGCACTACAGCCGCTACCGCAAGAACTTAAGAGCATTGTTTACAGAATGTTCAAAATTTATAAAGTTGGGGTCCTCTTTCTTAATTGTTCTTATATTTAAAAGATTTGATGGGTCTACAAGCAACTTTAAAGATGTAAAAAATAACACCTCCTTGGCGTCTTTATCAACTATAAAAACTCTACTAATTTGCTTCTCTTTATCGTCTTCTGATTGCTCAGTGATTCGTCCTACCTTTTGTAATTCGGATTTGCTAATCGAATAGATATTACTCTCTTTATTAAAAAGATATGTCTTATTGTTTTGCGAAATAACGTTGAACGGTCCTTCAAAGTCGGCTTTCACGGTATATTGCTCCTGCCAATTTGAACTATCGTATTTCCATACAGTAATTTGTTTATTTGATAAAATGTAAAGTTCAAATACATTTTCACCGATAACCATTAAATCAAAAAATACAGTTCCTGTTTCTTTTATTTCTGCCATTACGAAAGCGCCCGTTAGTGGTTTTATTTTAGTTACTACATCTTTTAACGCCGGAACATCCTCTTTAGGTTCTTGTTCACTTTTCACCAACTTTAGGTTTGCTAAAGGAATCTTGACTAACTTGAAAATTCTTTGCTTAGGTGCAAATTCTGATACTGATATAAAAAAGATATGTTTATTAAATATATCCCAGCAAAATAAATATTTGCCATACGAAGAGGCCGTTGTAGCTGGCAGCAAAAACTCTCTGCCAACATCTTCTTTCTCTTTAACATTAACAGCAACGAGGGTTACTGTAGAGTTACGTTCATTGCTCATGTAAAGAACACCATCACAATTAATGATCTTAGTTAGTTGCTTAACAGATTTTTGCTCTCCACATGAAGGAGATGTTCCACCGAGAATTATTAACAATAATATGCTAACTATACACGTTAAGTTTCTCATCCTAAATTACCCTCCCTTAATAATCGAATATACTTTCAGTTAGGTTTAGCCCAGCAGGATTTTTCTTTATAAGAATAACCGGCATCATTACCCCCAGATCTGTTTTATCACCATCACCGTTTAAATCTACTAAAGAAATAATAGGGACAGCGACCATTTATTTTTCATTTCGAGGCCTTCCTTTTGCCAACGCCACTAATTTTCTGCCGAGGATTTCGCCAATCTTATCTACAAAAGTTTTCTCACCGCAGGGACGCCCCGTCTTCGTATTCTGCCTTATATTATCTATGATTGTCGGGTCTGCATCCTCCGCAAGATACGTAGTCCAGTCATTTATTTGTTCTAATATGAAGCAGTCGTTTGACAAGATGGGGTCGGCGTTTTTGTTGATATGCCCGTGGGTGCTCGACCATTTATATTTGGAGGGACTGGCGACAATTTTTGCTCTTACAGGATTATTCTCTACGTAGCGGATTGCCTCGTAGAGATGTTTTCTATCGAGGGCGCTGGAGTAAAACCGCCCCTGCCAGAGATGTCCCTTCGCATTTTGTCTTTTATTGAAGTATTGGGAATATCGCATATGGAGAATGTTAAATGTTTTGGCGAGTGAGTCCTCTTTCATCGGGATGGCGATAAAGTGAACGTGGTTAGACATAAGGCAGTATGCCCAGATATTCAAGAGATATTTTTGGCTGTATTCTTTTAGTCATTCTAAATATTTTTTGTAGTCAGCGTCGGTTTCGAAGACGTTCTGGCGGTAGTTTCCCCTTTGGGTTATGTGATGGGGGTAGCCGACGGCGACTGCCCGAGATATTCTTGGCATTCCTAAATGATACGCTTTTATGTGTTTGCGTGTCAATGAAAAATGGTCGCTGTCCCCATTTAATCCCCATTTAATCCTAATTATATTTTGTTGTAATCTATCGTAATATTGCTTATAATCCTCCTTTGAGGTATAGCAGGATGAGTAACGACATCGGCAGTAAGAAGTTTCCATACCCAGGTATACAAACCACATCTGATGGTGCTGGGGCGGTTGTTTGGGTAGAGACACATATAACAGATCTGGGCTGTGCATATCCTATAACTCCCTCCACGACTATGGGAACCGGCTACCAGATGGAGGTAGCTAATGGTAAGAAGAATCTGTGGGGTGAGTTGCTTGGATTTATAGAGTTAGAATCAGAGCATAGCTCGGCATCTACCTGCGAAGGTGCCGCGCTTTCTGGCGGACGTGTTACAAACTTCACATCCGGACAGGGATTAATACTGATGAAAGAGGTCTTATATACAATCTCTGGGAAAAGATTGCCTGTAGTATTTCACATAGCGGCAAGGGCTCTTACATCTCATTCGCTGAACATACATGCTGGACACGACGACGTGATGGGGGTGGCGGATACGGGATGGGGGATGCTATTTGCGAAGAACGTTCAGGATGCCTGTGATTTGGCTCTCATAGCGCGCCGTGCCGCAGAGGATAGCGAGACGCCATTTTTCAACGTGCAGGATGGCTTTCTGACTACCCATACAGTAGAGGATTTAGTATTCCCGGAGCAGGAGATGATGAAGCAGTATATAGGCAATCCAAGAGAGAAATTACGTAATATGATGGACCCATCCCGCCCGGTTATGACAGGCGTTGTTCAGAATCAGGATTCGTATATGAAGGGCAAGATTTCACAGAGGCATTTTTACGACAAAGTTCCATCTATTCTCCAGAATTCGATGGATGAGTTCTATAAACTAACAGGTCGCAGATATGGCCTGACCGAGTCATACCGAATGGAGGATGCCCAATATGCTATAGTGGGTATGGGCTCTATGGTAGAGACGGCCTATGCGGCTATTGATTATATAAGAAATAAGTGGGGTATAAAGGTTGGCGCCCTACACGTTACTTCTTTTAGACCATTTCCTGGTGCGGAGATAGTTGAAGAGTTAAAAAATACGAAGGCAGTGTCAATCTTGGAGAGGATGGATAATCCAATAGCACAATCCAATCCACTCACTGCTGAGATAAAGGCGGCGTTTGCGGATGCGATTATAGGGAATAACGGTTATCCTAAAATTACGAGGATACCAGAGATTTTCTCCGGTTCTGCTGGGCTCGGCTCGCGTGATGTTAGACCTGAGGACTTTGTGGCAGTAGTAAATAATATGATGGGTGGGAATCCGAAGAGATATTTCGTAATAGGGATAGAGCATCCTTTAGCTATCAAGCACACGGAGAGGATAGACGTCAGGACAGATGGTGCTTTCTCTATGAGGGGACATTCTGTCGGTGGATATGGCTCCGTTACCACGAACAAGGTAATAGCATCTATGATTGGTGATATATTTGGTCTGAAGGTTCAGGCGTATCCTAAATATGGCTCTGAGAAAAAAGGACTGCCGACCACCTATTATCTATCAGCCGCACCGGAACGTATAAGGACGCACTGTGAACTCGAGTATGTGGACTTTGTGGCAGTGAATGATATCAATGCCTTCAAGAGCCAGAATCCGCTTACTGGACTATCTAACAATGGGACATTATTTATTCACAGTGATAAGGCGACTGCCCAAGAGGTATGGGATGACCTGCCTGACCGTGCCAAAAATGTTATAGGTGAGAAAAATATAAGGGTGTTCTTCCTTGACACTATTAAAATAGCCCGAGAGTCGGCGACGAGCGCAGACCTCATACAAAGGATGCAGGGTATAGTATTGTTGGGTGTGTTCTTGAAGGTTACACCCTTCCAGAAGAGCCATAACCTTTCTGATGAGGAACTGTTTGAGGGAATAGGGCGTTCGCTTCGGAAATTCTTCGGCAAGAGGGGCGAACAAGTAATAACAGATAATCTAAATGCGGTGAAACGCGGTTTTAGCGGGGCGATAGAGATACCAAGAAATATTATTTCTGCCTCCGGCAAATCAGCTAAGCAATCGACATTTGCAGGGGCGAAAAATTAGAGGAGTGAGATGGATAGCGATAAAGTAAAAGGCAACGGCTCCAAATCCGCATTTGATGAGGATATCATAAACGTTGCGGATTTTAACGAACGTATAGTAGGGGCATATAATACAGGGACTGCCGAGAGGGGCTTGTCTGCTGACACTTTTACTGCCCGTAGCTTTATTCCTGCAGGTACGTGCGAACTCCGTGACTTTAGTTACATAGCACCTGATATTCCAGAATTTATGTCGCAGAACTGTGTAGCATGTATGGACTGTGTAACAGAGTGTCCTGACACTGCAATACTTGGCAAGGTCGTTGAGACGGATGTGCTGGAAATGGAGCTTGCGAAAGTAAAGAATGAAGGAGAACGTCAGCATTTGCACAATCAATTTGCAAAGACGTCTAAGTACTGGACCAACTTCGAGAAGAAGGGACAGAAACCCGGTTATTTCGGTATATTTATAGACCCCACAAAGTGTAAGGGGTGTAATGAGTGTGTTACAGTATGCGGTGATAGAAATGCCCTGAAGATGATTAAAAAGACAGAACAAAATCTATCTGAATATAGAAGGGATTTCTCGTTTTTTAGGAAGTTACCAGAGACACCTAAACATTTTATAATCGAAAAGTCCCTGCAAGATATGATGCTTGCTGATAGGAGCATCCTATATGTCGGTGGTGCCGGCTCCTGTATGGGGTGTGGTGAGGCGACTGCTATTAGAATGATGCTTGCGGCTACGGGATTTATATATGGTTCTGATAGCATAGCCATAGTTGCCTCTACGGGATGCAATAGTGTGTTTGGTTCTACATATCCGTATAATCCGTATTTAGTTCCTTGGACTAATTCTCTATTCGAGAATTCTGCCGTTGTGGCTATGGGTGTAAGGATGATGTGGGACAAGTATGGCTGGGAAAAGAAACGTCTTTGGGTGATGGGTGGTGATGGTGCTATGATAGATATTGGTTTTCAGGCGCTCTCCAGGATGATGGCTTCGGGAGCGGATATTAAGGTTCTCGTCCTTGATACACAAGTATATTCAAATACAGGCGGGCAGGCGTCCACGAGTTCTTATTTAGGACAGGATACTAAACTATCCTATCACGGTAAAAATGTAAGGGGCAAGACCGAGCATCGTAAAGAATTATCACAGATTTGTATGATGCATCCGAATACCTTTGTCGCACAAACCACACCTGCCCATCCGAATCATTTTTATAAGGCGGTGATTGCGGCAAACGAATATGATGGACCTGCTGTCGTGAATGTTTATTCAACCTGCCAGCCGGAGCATGGTGTTGCTGATGACCTATCTGCTGAACAGGCGAAGCTTGCAGTTAATTCGCGCGCCTTTCCTCTTCTAATTCACGACCCCAGAAAAGGCACAAAACTGAAGGAGAGAATCTCCCTTGTGGGTAATCCTGCCGTTACAGAAGATTGGTATAAACACCCTAAGACGGGGGAGATGATTGACTTTACGTATTTTGCAAGGACGGAAGGACGTTTCGGTAAGCACTTTGATAAGGATGGTAAACCGTCGCCGGAATTGCTCTCTGCCCAGCAAGACCGCCTCGACAATTGGCATCAACTGCAGGAGTTGGCAGGGGTAAAGTAGATAATCAGGGTTTAAACGTCTATTAGAATGCCCCGTAAAAGCGTAGAAATGCGTTTAGTTGAACGAGGAGAGAAAAAATGACCAAAGATACCACCCAAGCCGAAAGAAGCGTAAAGAATGCGTTTAACGGGCAAACCAATTTAAGTTCTTGATATACAGGCACTTACAGCGTATGTAAAATAAGTCCCTGTAAATCAATGGTTTATTAGTGGGGTTTTCGAGAAATGCCTCAACGTGAGGTTCTTGAAGTAGATGCACTATTTGTTGGTGCTGGACCTGCTGGCTTAGGCGGTGCCATATATCTTTCACGTCTGCTGAAAAAATCTGGTAGGACCGTCTCTATTGCTGTTATAGAGAAGGCAAAAGAAGTTGGGGCTCATTCCCTTTCGGGCGCCGTCGTTGACCCTAAAGCACTTATAGAACTTCTGATTCCGGATGAGGAACTACGTCTAAAAAGTCAGAAGGATGGTAGCTACCTCAAGATATTTTCGGAAATGGGTGTCCCAATCGAGGGGGTCGTTGACGAGGACTACATATATTTTCTTACGGAGAGCGATGCAGTTACCCTGCCTTTCACACTTAAACCTCTCCATAACAAAGGGTATTTGATAATATCTCTTGCAAAACTCACGCGTTGGCTTGCGAGAACTGCAGAGAAAGAGGGGATAGATGTATTCACAGGTTTCCCAGCTGTAGGTATTCTCGCCAATAATGGTAGAATTGGCGGCGTCCGTACAGGCGACAAAGGAGTTGATAAGCACAGCAATCCAAAGTCGAATTACGAGCCGGGAGTGGATATTACTGCAAAGGTTACAGTAATTTGTGAAGGCACACGCGGACATCTCTATCGCCAGCTTAACGATATATATCTTCTTGACCAGTATAAAAATAAACAGGTCTATGCAACGGGCGTGAAGGAGATTTGGGAATTCCCGCGCGGTTCTATCCCTCCAAATCGGGTTATTCATACTATGGGTTGGCCTCTTAAATCGGATGCCTTCGGTGGCGGATTTATATACTCTATGGGAGACAATAAATTGTGCATCGGCTTTGTGATTGGGCTCGATTACCACGACCCGTTCCTCGATGCTCATTATGAGTTCCAGCGATTTAAGGCACATCCGAAGATTGCCTCTATCCTTGATGGCGGGAAGATGATTGAATACGGGGCGAAGACCATTCCTGAGGGTGGATGGTATTCTTTACCTCGCCTCTTTATGCCCGGCTGTCTAATAGCAGGTGATACAGGCGGGCTACTCGACGCTATGCGGTTAAAGGGCGTCCATTTAGCTATGAAAAGCGGGATGCTCGCCGCAGAAACAATAGCGGAGGCACTTGAAAAAGATGATTACTCGGATGCACAGATGTCGAAATATGAGCGAGCGGTTTTCAATAGTTATATTGGAAAAGAATTATACAAGTCGCGTGGCTTCAAACAGGGCTTTGCTAAACACGGTTTCTGGATAGGGCTATTAAATGCGGGTTTTGCACAAATTCGAGGGGGAGCGGGATTTGTAAGAAGGCATATGATACCAGGACATCTGATGATGAAGACCGTCAGAGGATATTATGGTAACGGAGCAGTCAAACCAGAGAGGATGAAATTCGACAACAAACTTACTTTTAGCAAGCTCGAGGATGTATATTATGCCGGGACAATTCACGACGAGGATTCCCCCTGCCACCTCATAGTCAAAGAGCCGGATATATGTGTAAATAGATGCACGCAAGAATACGGCAATCCCTGTCAGTATTTCTGTCCAGCATCCGTGTATGAATTTTTACTGCCGGAGGGTGATGCAAAAGGGCGATTACAGATAAACTTCTCAAACTGCGTTCATTGTAAAACTTGCGACATAATGGATCCGTATGGTATAATCCGCTGGGTTCCGCCGGAGGGGGGAGGCGGGCCTGCTTATAAGGAGCTGTAATATTTTATAAAATTATGGGAGGGTAACAACTATGGCAGAAAAGTTTCGTAACTACATAAACGGCAAGTGGGTGGATGCGAAGTCAGGCAAGACATTTCAGAACATCAATCCTGCGAACACAAGCGACATAGTGGGTGAATTTCCAAAGTCAGGCGAGCAAGATGTAAACGAGGCGGTAGCATCTGCAGTCGCCGCATTCGACAAGTGGCGGCATACGCCTGCGCCCAGAAGGGCGGAACTCATCTTCAAGGTCGGCGACATATTGATAAAACGCAAGGAAGAAATATCTCGCGAGATGACGCGTGAGATGGGGAAAATCCTGAAAGAGACGCGCGGGGATGTGCAGGAGGGGATAGATACTGCATTCTTGGCGGCAGGCGAGGGAAGGCGGCTCTTCGGTTTTACCACACCTTCCGAATTACAGGACAAATTCGCTATGTGTGTTCGTATGCCTGTGGGCGTCTGTGCCATCATAACCCCTTGGAATTTCCCGCTTGCTATTCCTACTTGGAAAATATTCCCAGCACTCGTAGCTGGCAATACGCTCGTCTTCAAACCCGCAAGCGATACGCCGAAATCAGCTAATACATTAGTCAAAATACTCGAAGAGGCAGGAATCCCAGCA
>MHYJ01000058.1:0-2455 GCA_001828445.1 Planctomycetes bacterium RBG_16_43_13 | reverse complement strand
TTCGTGTCGTTTCTTTCACCGGCTCATCTGATGTAGGGAAAGAGATAAACTCTATTTCTGGTGGTATGCTGAAGCGCGTCTCCTGTGAGCTCGGCGGCAAAAACGCACAGGTCGTAATGGATGATGCTGATTTGGACTTGGCTGTCGAGGGTGCGTTGTGGGGGGCATTCGCCACTGCAGGACAGAGATGCACAGCCACGAGTCGGATTATAGTTCACAAGAAGGCAAAGGATGAATTTATGTCGCGGTTGCTGGAACAGGTGAAAAAGTTACGGCTCGGGAACGGGCTTGATGCAACTACTGACGTAGGTCCTGTCGTTAATGAAGGTCGTCTCGATTTTATTCAACAATACGTGGACATAGGCAAAAAAGAGGGCGCGAGGATGCTCTGCGGTGGCGAAAGAAAAACGGATGGCGATTTGAAGAATGGCTACTTCTATGCCCCGACTATATTTGATGACGTTACACCTAATATGAGGATTGCCAAAGAGGAAATTTTCGGTCCTGTCGTCGGTGTCATTACTGTCGGCTCGCTCGCCGATGCTGTGGATGTCGTGAACAATACCGATTTCGGGCTCTCCTGTGCCATCTATACGAAGAACGTCAACAACGCCTTCAAGTTTATGGAGGATGCTTATACGGGCATAGTATATATAAATAGCTCGACGATTGGTGCGGAGGCGCACCTGCCCTTCGGCGGGACGAAGAATACGGGCAATGGGCATAGAGAGGCGGCTCACACGGTCTATGACGTCTTTACCGAATGGAAAACCATCTTCGTTGACTACAGCGGCAAACTCCAGAAGGCACAGATTGATGCGAGTTAGAAGAGGTTCTGTAATGCCTATTCATAAGTTATCAAATAAATTGAAAGGTGGGCTGTTGCTTCAAAACTGCCTTAGAATGTCCTTGAAAGTGTAGAATTACCCATCTTCCGCTTGTAAAAACGTCTTTTCTAACCATTTCGAGGAAGGTGTGGACAAGTTTAGACCGGTTAGCAGTATCGAACTGTCCTATTTATGTGATGTACTGTCGTCAAGAAAGATGCGATATCCTTTGTAATCCAGCGTTACCCGATATTTTTCGAGGAATGGTCTGCCGAGAAGGCCGGCAACATCTTTCTTCGCTCCCTTTGCTACCTCTTGGACGGTGGGTACATCAATGATGTGAAATGGAACGTCCTTGAAGGTGCTTCCTGCGACATCAAGGATAGGAACCGTCGTGAGAACTTTGCTTTTAAGTGGTGTCTGAAGCTTTTGGTAGTGCGCCTTATCAATACTGTTGCCCGTCATCCCGCAGTCGATGAAAAAACTTGTGTCGAAACCAGTTTCCTTATCTTTCCATACCTTGCACTTGACGAGTGCAGCATGTTCAAGGTAGTCAAACTTGAGTTCTGTCGCTTTTTTATGATTCTTTTTGATATCATCGATGTTAGAGAGGTAAGATGAAATAGTGAGCTTCGATGCCGGATAGTCGATGGTGATAAGATAGTTCTCAAAGAAATCATAGCCGACGAGGCACTGGTATTTTCGTTTCAACGTGTTGCTCATCCAGTTGTTCGGTGCATCGCCAATCTTTGCCTTGAGCGTAACCGACTTGCCATTGAGGTCGAGGGTAAGTGAAAAGGTCTTTTCTTTTGGGTTAAGCTCGAGCTGATTTGCAAAATCTCTGGAAATAATGGTACCTGAGATATTTCCGTTGTCGAGGACGTAAGTACCGATTACTTTGTTGTTTGTCTTTGCCTCAAAGAGGACGAGTCCTTTCGAAGGGATAGGGATAGTGACGGACATTCCTGCTTCTACATCTTGCCCATGAGTAGGGAGAGTAGGGAAGAAGAGTATGAGGATGAGAGATAGTGTAATGGAAAGGCGAATCTTTAGTATCTTCATAAGAACATATACGGGATAACTTAAATATTGCTATTGCTCCTGCGCCATTATTATGTATAATAAATAAAGCTATGTTCAAACGCAAGGGAAAACTCCAGAAGGCACAGATTGATGCGAGTTAAAGAAGTGCCTTGTCGAATGATTCGGAATTGCTACTTGATTTTTTTGTGAAAGGTGCTTGACATTGGCAATTGAGGATGATAAACTTACAATCAAGGAGGTAAGATGGCTATAGTAAATACCTTGAAGATATATGACTTCCTCAGGGGTAAATTTGGAGATGAGCAGGCAAAGGCAGTAGCTGAAGCAGTAGAAAGTTCCCTCGAGGAGTATCGTGATAATCAGAAAGAGTTTTTGGTTACCAAAGAGGAATTTAATAAGGCAATTTCTGACCTTCGGACAGATATTATGAAGTGGATGATTGGCTTATTCGTAGGACAGGTTACCTTGATATTGGGACTTTACGCAGCGATACTCCTAAGGTAATCCTTGCAATCTGATGAACTGCGAAACAGCGGAAAACCATCTTCGTTGACTACAGCGGCAAACTCCAGAAGGCACAGATT
>MHYJ01000057.1 GCA_001828445.1 Planctomycetes bacterium RBG_16_43_13 | reverse complement strand
CTGATGCGCCATACTGTTGAAGAGAAGATGATGCTCCTGAAGGAAAAGAAGACAAGGCTCTACAAGGCGCTGCTTGAAGAAGGAAGAGGTGAAGGGGCGTCTATCAGCAGGGAGGACTTTGATTTTCTGATCGGGGATTGAGGCTGGCAGGTGGGTGGCCGCAAGAGGGGTGAAGAGTAGAATTAGGTATGATGTCCCTCAGATTTTATACCCGCCTTTAGAATTGTTTTGTAATATCAAAATGTGTTATCTTTCAGCAGCATAAAAAAGAAGGGCGGGCAGAAAATTGTTTCCAAGGCTTGCCCCTTCATGCTGCTTGCTTCTCTCTTTTTCCCTAAATATGGGCATTTAAATGAATGATCTAAGAAAAGACCTTATTTCTGCTTTTCAAGCGGGCAAGTTTCTTGAAACTGTTTATGAAAAAACATTGAGTGAACATGGAAGTGGTCATGATGATCTAACAGATGAACTGGTAAGAATGCATAATAACGGGCTGCTTGATGTCATTGCAGGTTTTAAATCCTTACGGAATAAGTCAGATGCTGGGTACAATTTTTTTACGATTCGCCGAGTTCTCGAAAAAGCTCTCCCAAAACTCAATTCTCCTGTGCAACAGGTTATGGAATGTGTTCTTCATTTAGTGAGTGAAGCAGGTCAAGATATGGCAGCTGGAGCACTTTTTGACTCCTTTATTAATTTTTGCGCAGATGAACCGTCTCGCCCCAAAGAGTCTTTAAAGCAGATCGAAGCATCCAGCGATAAATTGGCTGACTTACTAATACCTACTATTATTGCTGGGGCTCGTATTGACAATAATCACTACCTCAATGAGGCCATTCGACTTACAGCACATGAGAAAATCGAGGTTCGTAAAAGGGCCGTTTCTTCTTTAGGGAGAATTCAATATCCCAAAGATACCAATTTATGCGAAATCGCACTTGCATGCTTAGAATTGTCAGCCACAAAAGAGACCGACGATCAACTACTGGGCAATCTCATAAGATCAGCGTTCAGTTTATATCAACAAGACAAGTCACTAGAAGAACGCGTAATTAACCTTATTAACCGTGCTTTGCCATCAGACGGAGAGTCCGCCCTGCACGCGGCGTCAGAATTATTTGGCACTAATTTTAATGAACTTCCTGAAGCCTTGCTGGATGTTCTACTTAATCATCTAAGGAGTGTCAGACCTCAGAACAAAGGCACACTTAATAATATTGACTATGGCTTAGTCAATTTAATTAAGCTAGAAGACCCGACCAAAGGTATTGAGTTTCTTGAAGCGTTGCTAAGAGCCAACCCAAATGATGTACAAATGGACATATTCGATAGCGTTATTCTAGAACTTTATAAAAATAGCACTCTACTTAACAAATTGCTGACACGGTGGTTTCTCCGGGGTGATAGAGTATTCTGCGAAGGAATACATGCAATAGTCAATAAGATACATGATCATGATATGCTATTAAAAATAGACCCTTCAGAATTGGTTTCTGTAGACATGGTACATATAGTCTTCCTTGCAAGAAAAGCCATCGGCTATTTATTCTTTAAGCCAGTTTCTGCAGCAAGCGTCGTCGTTTCTTTGATGCACCATACGAACGATGACGAAACACTACAGCAGCTTGATACGCTTATTTTTGACCCGCTACTCCTCAATTTCCCTGGTAAGGTAAGAGATTTCCTAATCCAACAAGCTAAAAGCGAATCAGGGAAAGCCAAAACAACAATTGAAGCAGCGCTTAAGAGATTTGAGGAGTATATCGATGATTTTAAATCAACCGGGACAATTCCAGAGCTACATCCCTCGCAAGCACAGCGAGATGCATACAGACGGCACTTTTCTCGGCTTATGCAAGAGTCATTTAAAGAAGCAGAAAAAAAATCTGTTTTCGCATCATTGTTTTCAAAGTCTGTATTGCTTTACGGGAGAAAGTCGATCAATTATGTTTACGGCCCTGATGGTAAATCCAACAGAATGGAAATTCCATTACAGAGCTATGGTACTCAAATAGAATTTCCACAATATCAAACTATTGATCCTTTCGGCTTAGACTACATGCTGAGGATTTTTCGAGTGGAGAAGTTGAAGACATGAAGCTTATTATCAAACAGTACTTGGCCTCACTCAGGGAGCGTGATGAGCTGGATGCGGTGCTTCCAGACTTATTGAGCCAGATAGGGCTTAATGTCTATTCTCGTCCTGGCCGAGGAACCCGGCAATACGGAGTTGACGTGGCCGCTGTGGGCAGACTTGATGGCGGGGCAGAAAAGGTTTACTTGTTCTCCATCAAACCTGGAGATTTAACTCGAAGCTCTTGGGAGGGAGATGGAGTTCAATCCCTTCGTCCCTCGCTAAATCAGATACTGGACGCCTATATTCCAAACTGCATCCCTAATGAACACCGTGGGAAAGATATTGTTATATGCCTATGCTTTGGTGGAGACATTCAAGAACAGGTAAGGTTAGACGTCCAAGGATACATAAAAAAGAATGAGCTGAAAAATCTAACCTTTGAAGAATGGAACGGGGATAAACTTGCCTCACTAATTCTATCGAACTTTTTGCGTGAAGAATTATTGCCACAAAACGCTCGCTCACAACTGCGCAAGTCGCTGGCGCTACTGGATGAACCTGAAGCATCCTATCAGCACTTTTCTGCCTTAATCAGATCGCTTTCCAGTTCAGAAGGCACAAAGGACAAAGACCGGATTACAGCAATACGGCAAATAAATATTTGTCTCTGGATACTGTTTGCCTGGGCCCGTGATGCCGACAACTTGGAGTCGGCCTATCTCTCCAGCGAACTCGCATTACTGCATGCTTGGGATATTACAAGAAAATACATTGCTAAAAAAACTAAAGCAGCAAAGTCGGTCCGATCAGTATTCCATTCCATATTAGTCGTCTATCGGCAGATTAGCTATGAGTATCTTGGCGAGAAAATTCTGCCGCATACGCATAAAAGACATGCTTTGTCGGCGGCAGTTCAAGCCTCGTGCAATTTAGATGTTAATCTGAAGTTGTTTGATTTATTAGGCAGATTAGCCGCAGTCGGCATTTGGGCTTATTGGAACGCACAGCAGCTTGGTGACGATGAGACTGAAAGTCTTGAGCAAATGTTGGGCGAGGTGCAATCCGTTTCGGTGGCGGTTAAACAGCTAATTTCAAATAATCCAGCGATATTATTGCCAATAAAAGATGATCAGGCTATCGACATATCAATCGCTGTGTTGCTGCTATTTATCGACAAAAATAACCATGACTACATTAGAAAATGGCTTTCTAAACTAGTTGAGCGAGCAACCTTCGCTCATCAAATAAATGGCCAGTATCCCTGCAACTTATTGAGCTATGCTGAGTTACTTGAACACCCACAGCGGAATAATGAAAGTTACCACCAGGAAGTGACCAGTGGGAGCATCCTGTTCCCGATGATCGCCCTATGTGCAGCACTGCTGGATGATAATGATCTTTACAACCAAGTGCAGTCCATTAAAGAAAAACACCTAAGTCATTGCAACTTTCAGTTTTGGTATCCTGACGATAGTTCTGAAAACTACTTATATACCAATAATGATGCACATGGAGCCACCTTGTCTCATGCATGTATTGACCGCTCTATGGATGAGCTCATAAGCCAGGCCTTCGGCGAATGTGAACACTCACCACACTTTAAAACACTGTCGGCTGTTAAAACTGGCTTCTGGCCTATTATTCTTGTAGCGTGTCGGCATTACCGTATCCCTGTACCTTTACATTTGTTGGTAGGTTTGAGGAAATCTGCAATAGAGGGCTAAGCGGAAATTCCTGGGATAGTTTACTGAATTCTGAAGAACAAACGCAATAGACAAGGCATGACAAAAAAAATAGGCCGGCTGGTTTATGGGCTTTACGGGTTGATGGAGGAGGGGATTGCGATTGTGGAGGGGAAGAGAAACACAAAAGAGTACGAAAGGGTCAGCCCTTGACATGGGACAAAGAAATCGACTTTAAATCATGATGAAACAGGCTTTAAGAAATAAAATAGTGTCGCGGCTACAGTGCGGCCGGGCAAGGTCGCGTAATCAAGCGGGTACGAATCCCGCCCCGGAAGGAGGGCTAATATGAACACCCTGCATCTTTTCAGTACAAAAGATTTTTCCATTCCCGCTGGCACGTCCTGGTATCTCGCCGACCTTGGCGAGTTTCGCGGCAAGCAGGAGCTTTATACGCAGCAGTCTCCGCAGCGGCTCAAGACGTTGCGGGAGCATGCGCTGATTGAAAGTGCGGTTTCTTCCAACCGTATAGAGGGCGTGTCGGTCGATCCTGCGCGGGTGCGCGATGTGCTGGTTGCGCCTAAGCCATTGTTTCGGGACCGCGATGAGGAGGAGGTGCGAGGTTATCGAGACGCGTTAAAGCTCATCCACGAAGGCGCAGTCCGCATACCGGTCAGCGAGGCGACAATACGCGAACTGCACCGTCTGGCCAGAGGGAAGATCTGGGATGCGGGGCAGTATAAGGAGAAAGACGGCGATATCATCGAGCGCTACCCTGGTGGGCGTGAGCGGGTTCGCTTCCGCCCTGTGTCTGCGGCGGGAACACCTGCCGCAATGGCGGGATTGGTTGCCGATTGGCAGAATTGCCTGGACGAACGCTGGGTGCATCCGCTCATTGCGATGGCGGCATTCAATATGGATTTTCTTTGCATTCACCCTTTTCGCGATGGGAACGGGCGCGTGTCCCGGTTGGCGCTTTTGCTTCAGTGTTACCAATTGGGTTATGAGGCGGGACGCTACATCAGCCTGGAGCGTTTGATCGAAGAAAACAAGGACCGCTATTACGAAACGCTGGAGCATAGTTCGCAAGGGTGGCATGAGGGCAAGCATGATCCCTGGCCTTATATCGACTATGTGCTGTTCATTCTCAAGATTGCCTATCGCGAGTTTGCCGAGCGGGTGGGCGAGGTGAAAGCACCGCGCGGTTCTAAGACCGATCTTGTATTGGCTGCCATCAACAGATTTATCGGCGAATTTACCGTGTCGCAGTTGGAGCAGGCTTGCCCCGGTGTAAGCCGGGATATGATCCGGCGTGTGCTGAGAGAACAACAAAACGCAAACGTCGTCGAATGCCAAGGCCGCGGGCCTGCGGCGCGGTGGAAAAAGAAAGGGTAATTACCCTTTAGTAAGGGTAATAAAAGGGGTACAAAAATGATTCTTACAGATATCAAGCACCTGGAACACCAGGCTTCAATGACAGATGCCTTAAGGAAGGCGATTGATTTTTTGCGGCGGACGTATGTTCATGGCCTGGCTGACGGCAGGGTGGATATCGATGGAGAGCGTGTGTTTGCCCTTGTCCAGCGCTATGAGACGGTTA
>MHYJ01000056.1:14422-19980 GCA_001828445.1 Planctomycetes bacterium RBG_16_43_13 | reverse complement strand
GCGAACGGGCATAAAGGAGAGACGTATTGCGAGGGATGATGAGGCGTCATCTGATTTAGCTGTAATAGCCGCACGTAACGCCTTAGAAATGGCAGAAACCAATGCGAACGATATTGAGTTAATATTAGTTGCCACATCTACACCAGATAGGTTGTTCCCAACAACGGCTTGCTATGTTCAGAAGAAGCTCGAGTGCCCAGGTATTCCAGCAGTCGATATGTTAGCCGCTTGCTCCGGCTTTACATATGCACTAAATACCGGTTGGCAATACGTAGCCACAGGCCAATATAAGAACGTCCTTGTTATAGGTGCTGAAACTCTTTCAAAAATAGTAAACTATAAGGATAGAGGAACGTGTATACTTCTTGGTGATAGCGCTGGAGCAGTCATTCTGAAAGAGAGTAACACCAGTAGCGAAATACTATATGGCAAGCTCGGTGCAGATGGCAGGTACGATGATATGATAATCCAACCTGCCGGCGGCTCGGCTATGCCTGTTACAAAAGAGGTATTGGAGAAAGGCCTAAACCTACTGCAAATGAAAGGACGCGAGGTATATAAATTTGCAGTAAATAAGTTTGTGGAATTGACGCAAGATGCTGTGGAAAAGTGCAACATTACCGTAGATGACGTTAAACTACTCATACCACATCAGGTAAATCTCCGCATCATAGAATCCGCAGCAGAGAAGCTAAATATACCTATGGAAAAGGTGTATGTAAATATACAGAAATACGGTAACACATCTGCAGGATCAATCCCAGTTGCATTAGACGAGGCAAACCGCTCAGGCAGGATAAAGAGGGGTGACATAATAGTAATGGTTGCCTTCGGTGCTGGCTTAACGTGGGGTTCTGTAGCAATCAGATGGTAGAACCACTTTATGAAAAGATGCGCATTTCTATTCCCAGGTCAGGGCGCCCAATACGTCGGAATGGGCAAGGACTTCTACGATAAACTTCAATCAGTAAGAGACCTATATAAAAGGGCAAGCGAAATCCTTGGATTTGACATTGCCCAGTTATGTTTCGAAGGCCCACAGGAGACGCTAAACAAAACAGATATATGCCAGCCGGCATTATTAGTAACAAGCATTGCAACACTCGAATTCTATAAGACCAATGTAGATATATCTACGCTAAATTGCTCTTTCGCTGCAGGACTCTCTTTAGGAGAACACACTGCACTTGCGTTTGCTGGAGCTATTAAGTTTGAAGATGCTGTAGGACTTGTAAAGAAGCGGGGACAGTTTATGCAGGAGGCATGTGATGCTGTTAAAAGCAGTATGGTCTCTATACTCGGACTCGATAGAGAAAAGGTCAAAGTCGCCTGTGACAGTGTCTCATCTATAGGAATAGTCACAATAGCAAATATAAACTGCCCTGGACAGATAGTAATATCGGGAGATGACAAGGCATTAGCCGCTGCTTCTGAGAAGTGTAAAGAACTCGGGGCAAGAAGAGCTATACCGTTACAAGTAGCGGGTGCATATCATTCCCCCCTTATGAAATCCGCACAAGATAAGTTGAAACTTGAGCTGGCAAAGGTTAAAATAACTAAACCTACTATGCCAGTAATAGCTAACGTCAGCGCAAAGCCCGTTACAGAACCAGAGGAAATAAAAACCGCGCTATCTACTCAAGTAGTAAATTCTGTTCTCTGGGAGGACTCTATGAGATATATGATTGGGCAAGGTATAACTGCTTTCTATGAGTTTGGACCAGGGAGGGTTTTGACCGGTTTAGCTAAAAAGATAACACCTGATTTAGAGTTACACTGCATAGAGAAAATAACGGACTTACAATGACACAAATAACACTAAAAGGAAAAAGTGCCTTCGTAACAGGTGCCACCCGAGGCATCGGTAGAGAGATAGCGCTAACTCTTGCAGATGCAGGTGCTAATATATCCTTAGGTGCTACCAATGAGGAACTACTTCACAAAGTTGCAAAAGAGATAGATGTGAAAAACGTAAAAACGGCAATCCATAAAATAGATGTTTCCGACTACACCAGCGTCGAAAAGGCGGTAGATGCTACTTACGAGAAATTTGGCAGTATAGATATCCTTGTCTCCAATGCCGGTATTACACGAGACAACATAATTCTACGTTTGAAGGATGAGGACTGGGATAGAGTGTTAGATGTAAACCTCAAGGGTACATTCAACTGCATCAAGGCAGTAACAAAATATATGATGAAACAACGTAGCGGTAAGATTATAAACATATCATCCGTAAGTGGAATAATCGGTAACGCTGGACAGGCGAACTATGCCTCGTCAAAGGCGGCAATAATAGCCCTCACAAAGACAGCAGCCCGCGAGTTCGCATCCCGTAATATCAATATAAACACAGTTGCACCCGGCTTTATAACCACAGATATGACAATGGCTATGGATGAAAAGATTCGTAATAGTGTTGTAGAAAATATACCATTAAAAAGATTCGGTGAGCCGAAGGATATTGCCAATACTGTCCTATTTCTTGCAAGTGACCTTGCAAACTATATAACAGGTCAAACTATTATAGTTGACGGTGGTATGGCAATGTAAACGCTTGGTCAGGTTTTATATGGATAGTAGCAAACTAAATCACTTAAGCAAGCTGCGAAAGAAGGCACTCGAAGGCGGCGGGATAGACCGTACCAAAAAACAGCACACCGCAGGCAAGATGACTGCACGTGAAAGGATTGAGCTACTCCTCGACGAAGGCACCTTTGAAGAGATAGATATGTTCGTCCAACATTCCACCACACACTTTGGACTTGCAAATAAGAAGGTCTTAGGAGATGGTGTTGTAACTGGCTTCGGTAAAATTGATGGTCGAAGTGTTGCAGTATTCTCCCAGGACTTTACTGTCTTTGGTGGCTCGCTCGGCTCTATGCACGCTAAAAAAATCTGCAAGATTATGGATATGGCTCTAAAGATAGGTGTCCCCGTCATAGGGTTAAATGATTCAGGTGGTGCGCGCATACAGGAGGGCGTAGAAAGTTTAGGCGGCTATGCGGATATATTCCTCAAGAATACCCTTGCATCGGGTGTAATACCACAAATCTCAGCTATTATGGGCCCTTGTGCTGGCGGCGCCGTCTACTCCCCCGCTATCACCGACTTTATATTTATGGTAGAGGGCACAAGTTATATGTTTGTAACCGGTCCTAATGTGATTAAAGAAGTAACCCACGAAAAGATAAGTTTCGAGGAACTCGGCGGTGCAACCGTGCATAACGAGATAAGCGGTGTAGCCCATTTTTCTGCCAAAACAGAGCAAGAGTGCCTAAAAACGATTAGAACACTTGTCGGCTTCATCCCCCAAAACAATATGGAAGAACCGCCAGCATTGCCCACTACTGACAATCCAAACCGTCGAGATGATGCACTAAACAACATAATCCCAGATAATCCACAGAAACCATACAATATGAAAGACATCATAAATACTATAGTCGATGACCACATTTTCTTAGAAGTGCAGGAACACTTCGCTAAAAATATCATAGTCGGCTTCGGTAGATTTAATGGTTCGTCAGTAGGAATAGTCGCACAGCAACCTTCTACACTCGCAGGGTGTTTAGATATAAACTCATCTACAAAAGGCGCCCGCTTCGTAAGATTCTGTGATGCATTCAATATACCAATTCTAACGCTCGAAGATGTACCTGGCTTCCTGCCCGGCGTATCCCAAGAGCATGGTGGTATAATTAGGAATGGAGCAAAACTACTATACGCATACTGTGAGGCAACCGTTCCGAAGATAACGGTAATAACGAGAAAAGCATACGGCGGCGCTTATGACGTTATGTCGAGTAAGCATATCCGCGGAGATATCAACTATGCCTGGCCCTCTGCAGAGATAGCGGTTATGGGGCCAGAGGGAGCAGTAAATATAATCTTCAAAGATGAGATAGAAAAATCCAAAAACCCAAAGGCAACACGAGACAAACTTATAGCAGAGTATCGCGAGAAATTCGCAAACCCATACATAGCCGCAGAAAAGGGGTTTATAGACGACGTCATAGAACCATCAGAAACACGGGTAAAGATTATCAACGCACTTAACCTCCTAAAAAATAAGAGGGATAAGAACCCACCCAAAAAGCACGGCAATATACCACTTTAGTCACAGAAAGCATATTACCTTAAATCCCTTGACCACTCTACCTACAACGTGGTTAAATACAAGTATGACAAGACGTATAAAGAAAATTCTCATAGCCAATCGCGGTGAGATAGCTCTCAGAGTCATACGCACCTGTAAGGAACTGGACATAGAAACCGTTGCCATATACAGCGATGCAGATAAATGGTCTCACTATATCTCACAAGCAGATGAGTCGTATAACATAGGTCCATCGCCATCAACCGAGAGTTATCTACGTATGGATAAAATTATATCTATTGCGAAGGCGCCTCGGTGCGATGCTATCCATCCCGGCTACGGCTTCCTCGCGGAAAATCCAGCATTCGCAAACGAATGCAGAAAAAATGGCATCACATTTATAGGTCCTTCAGCCAACACCATAAAGGCAATCGGCAATAAGATAAACGCACGAAAGTTGGCGGAGCAAAACGGTATACCAGTGATACCAGGTATTGTAATTAGTAGCACAGACGTAAGGAATATAAGGAAATTTGTTAACAAGAATAAAGTTTCATATCCACTCATAGTAAAGGCATCCGCTGGCGGTGGTGGCAAAGGAATGAGGATTGTGAATTCTGAAAATGAGATGGAGCACTCTATACGAGAGGCATCAAGCGAGGCAAAATCCGCCTTTGGCGACCCTACTATTTTCATAGAAAAATATCTCTGTAAACCGCGCCACATAGAAATCCAAATCTTGGCAGATAATTTTGGCAACGTAGTCCACCTAGGTGAGAGAGAATGCTCCATACAAAGGCGGCACCAGAAACTTCTTGAAGAATCCCCATCTACGTTCGTAGATAGCGATTTAAGGAAGAAAATTTGCGAGACAGCAGAAAAACTCGCCCGATTATCAAGATACACAGGTGCTGGAACGGTAGAATTCCTCGTAGATGAGAAGAAAAACTTCTACTTCCTTGAAGTAAATACGCGTCTCCAAGTAGAGCATCCCGTAACAGAAATGATTACAGGCATCGACATAGTAAAAGAGCAGATTATGATAGCAGATGGCAGGAGATTGTCATTTAAGCAAGAGGATGTGAAATTCAGTGGACATGCTATAGAGTGTAGAATTCTCGCAGAGGACCCATTCAACAATTTCATTCCGTCAACTGGTGATATAGTAAATGTGAGATACCCCGCTGGGCCATTCACAAGAATAGATACAGATATAACCACAGGCAGTAAAATAACCATTTACTACGATTCTCTCCTTGCAAAGTTAATCGTATGGGGAGAGGATAGACATGCCGCTATTAAACGAATGTTACGGGCACTTAAGGAATTAAAAATAGTGGGTATCCCGACTACTATACCATTTCATATTAACCTCCTACAGTGTAAGGAATTCCTAAATGGCGATATACATACCAAGTTCATCGAGGAGAAGGGACACCTCATCCTAAAGGATACTAAT
>MHYJ01000056.1:805-14345 GCA_001828445.1 Planctomycetes bacterium RBG_16_43_13 | reverse complement strand
AAAGAGATATCTAAATGGAAGCAGGGGATATCAGAAAATATAAACCAAGAATGAAATACTATATAAGACACAAGGATAAAACTATAGAAGTATATTGCGACAAAGATGGCGATGCCCTCATTACCAACATTGAGAACGAAAAACACAGAATAACTCTTGACAAACGTAATGGACAAATTCGTAGCGCCCTAATAGAAGAACTCAAGAGTAGCCATAACAGGAGCCACACCACAAGGTCAATACAGTTCGGCTACCAGAAGCGAGATAATATCTATGAAATACTTATTGATGGAATTAACTACAAATTGGCGGTAAGCAGGATGCCATTTGACGAGGGAACCGTAGGTGCTACTATTCGACCGGGCAGTGTAAGAGCCACAGTGGAGATAAAAGCACCTATACCAGGACTTATAAGTAGCGTGAATGTAAAGGTCGGTGACAAGGTGAGAGAAGGACAGCACCTTATCACGCTAAACGCTATGAAATTAGAGAACGAAATAACGGCAAGTCGGAACGGTGTAGTGAAGACAATATACGCTAAAAGCGGCAAACCCGTCGAAAAAGGCGAGGTGCTGATTGTAATTTCTGGTGGCTAATCTTTATATGGAGTTAAATTGTCAGAAAGAACTCTTGACGGTGATATAATCTTCTTTCTATAATTAACTCGCTCACTGCAATATGACTAAAAACATAATGTCATCACCTTCAAAGTCGGCACAGGACTACATCGAGCATACCTGTTTCCCTGGTCAATACCCGTTCACCCGCGGGATATATCCGAATATGTATTCTGGACGACTCTGGACTATGCGTCAATACGCAGGATTTGGAACAGCTGAGGAAACGAACAAACGATACAAACTCCTTCTCGCCAAAGGGCAGAAGGGGTTATCAGTTGCATTCGATCTCCCGACACAGATGGGTTACGACGCCGACGACGAACGCGCAAAAGGTGAGGTTGGAAAGGCAGGCGTATCAATCAGCAGTATAGCAGATATGGAGCACCTCTTTAACCACATTTCTCTCAATGAGGTAAGTGTCTCTATGACAATCAACGCAACTGCACCAATCATACTTGCTATGTATATTGCCGTTGCCGAGAAGCGCGGGATAAAGTCATCACAGCTCTCCGGGACA
This sequence comes from Planctomycetes bacterium RBG_16_43_13, assembly GCA_001828445.1. The sequence continues at coordinate 13,208 of MHYJ01000056.1, read as the reverse complement.
GTGCAGAATGACATACTGAAGGAGTTCATAGCAAGAGGATGCTATATATTTCCGCCAGAGCCGTCTATGAAACTTGCGGTTGACGTTATGGAATACTGCCTCGAAAATATGCCGCGGTGGAATTTTATAAGTGTAAGCGGTTATCATATCCGCGAGGCGGGAGCGACTGCGGCGCAGGAGCTCGGATTCACCTTGGCAAATGCGATTTGCTACGTCGAGAAGGCAAAAAAGAGAGGATTAGATGTAAATAAAGTTGGTCAACGTATCTCATTCTTCTTTAACGCCCACAATAACTTTTTCGAAGAGGTAGCGAAATTTCGTGCGGCTCGGATGATGTGGGCGCGAATAATGAAGAACCGTTTCGGCGCCACTGACGAGAGAGCACTCCAACTACGTTTCCATACCCAGACCGCCGGCTCCGCCCTGACAGCTCAACAACCTGAGAACAACATAGCCCGCGTTACCCTCCAAGCCCTTTCATCCGTTCTCGGAGGCACCCAGTCCCTTCACACAAATGCCTTCGACGAAGCATTGTCCCTACCAACAGATAAGTCCGCAACCATTGCACTCCGTACCCAGCAGGTAATAGCCAATGAAACAGATATACCCACCACAATAGACCCATTAGGAGGTTCATACTATTTAGAGAAAATCACTAATGAAATGGAAGCAAAAGCTAATCGTTACATAAATGAAATATCAAGGTATGGTTGTGCTATAGAAGCCATAAAACAAAAATATCATCAAAAAGAAATAGAAAGTAGTGCTGTTAGACAGCAAAATGATGTGGAGTCCGGTAAAAGCATCATAGTAGGTGTTAACAAATTTCAGGAGAATAGAGCATCGTCAACACTGCCTCAATCTAAAGCCGATGCCTCTTTGAAAAACAAATGTATTGCAAATATAAAGCGCATAAGAAAGATACGAAATAATAATGCAGTTCAGTTATCCATAAATAAACTGCTTTTTGCTATATCAAGTAATAAAAATACAGTACCAGCCATAGTGGATTGCGTAAAAAACTATGTTACTATAGGTGAGATATGTAATCTATTGAGAAAAGAATATGGAGAATATGATCAGAGTAAAAGATAGGTTATTATGAATATAAAAAAGGTAGGCCACATAGGTATAGCAGTAAATAATTGCCAGAAGGCAGCTAACTTTTTCAAAACAGTTCTTGGCTTAACAGACGAAGGAACAGAGATATTACAAGATATGAAATTAAAAGTAGCGAAAATCCGCACATCTGATGTGGTTTTAGAGTTACTTGAACCTATGAATGGCGAGGTGGTAATAACCAAATTCCTAAAAAAAAGAGGGGAAGGAATACATCATATATGCTTTGAAGTAGATGATATTAAAAATGCTATGGCTCTGCTCTTATCAAAGGGATTTAAGCCGCTATATGATACGCCACGAAATGGTGCAAATGGTAAACTTGTGAATTTCTTAAAGCCACAGGATACTTTTGGTATACTTGTGGAGTTAAATCAGCCCTTGAAACCGTAACATTTCTTTCTATAATGTGTAAAAAAGCTTGCATTCCTATAAACGATTTATTACTATCTTAACCCAAGGTTGTAGGCTTTTTTCTTTTTAATGAAAGGAGGGAATATGCCTACCACAAAGGAAATAGAAGCAAAGGTAATTGAGATCGTGGGTAAGCAACTTGGAGTAAATAAGGAGAAGATATCAAAGGGAACATCCTTTATAAACGACTTAGGGGCAGATTCTCTGGATACCGTAGAGTTAGTTATGGAGATAGAGGACGCCTTTGATTTAAGCATACCAGACGAAGCAGCTGAAAAGATACAAACAGTAGGAGATGCTATAGATTACATAGAGAAGAATGCCAGTGTAAAAAGTTAACTCCCTCTCCTAAATAAAGGGTCCCTATTAGGCATCTTTGTATATGTCAAGAGCGCGAGTAGTCATAACTGGTGTAGGTGCTGTTACTCCATTGGGACTTGACGTACCTACCTTTTGGGAAGGGCTACTCTCAAGTAAAAGTGGCATAGCCAAAATAACATCATTAGATACCACCAGCTTCGAAGTCACATTTGCTGGAGAAGTAAAGGGCTTCAACCCAACAAGCTATATCGAGGAAAAAGAGGCGAAACGACTTGATAGGTTCGCCCAGCTCGCTATAGCAGCCGCATCTGAGGCAGTAAAAGATTCAGCAATAGATTTTAACAAGTGTAAAAAAGATAGATGTGGTGCAATCGTAGGTTCTGGCGTAGGTGGCCTAAATGAGCTACAGGATCAGCATACCAGATATCTTCAAAAAGGGCCCGCTCGGCTTAGCCCATTTTTTATCCCTAAGATGATGTCTAATGCGGCAGCAGGTAATATAGCAATACGCTTCGGCTTGTGTGGACCAAACTTTGCTATTGCTTCTGCTTGTGCAACAAGTAATCACTCAATAGGTATGGCTTTTAGAATGATACAATATGGAGATGCGGACGTTATGTTAGCTGGGGGAAGCGAGGCGGCTATTACGTATTTAGGTATAAATGGTTTTGCGTGTATGAAGGCACTATCTACGCGGAATGATGCTCCACAGAAAGCAAGCCGACCGTTTGACAAAAATAGAGACGGGTTCGTATTAGGCGAAGGAGCTGGAATATTAGTGCTTGAAAAGTTAGAACATGCAAAATCCAGAAACGCTAAGATCTATGCAGAGGTGCTCGGTGTAGGAATGAGTGATGATGCGTATCATATAACAGCACCTGACCCAGATGGCTCCGGCGCTGCGCTTGCTATAAGCGCTGCTCTAAAGGACGCAAACATAAAGCCAGAGCATGTATCATATATAAATGCCCATGGCACTTCTACACAACTTAATGATAAGACAGAAACACTCGCTATAAAGAAAGTATTTGGTAACTACGCAAAAAAGGTTCCGATAAGCTCTACTAAATCAATGATAGGACATCTTCTTGGTGCGGCAGCAGCCGTTGAGCTTATAGCTGCTGCACTCTCCGTAAAGAACGATATAATACACCCTACCATAAACTACGAAACGCCAGACCCGGAGTGCGACCTTGATTACACACCTAACGAGAAAAGACGAATGCCAGTAAATGTTGCGATCTCTAACTCACTGGGCTTTGGTGGACATAATACAACAGTTGCCATAGGTAAATATCACGAATAGCACCACATAGATGTTTTCCAATAAATTCTTGCTATTCAAAATAGCAATAGCTATAGCAACAATAACAGCACTTTCATATTATTCACAAGAAACGTTTAACACAATCTATCCTTCATTTATTGTCTGCCAATCTATGCCAAATAAATACAACGACAGTAAGATAATATTAGAGGCAGAGGAGGTAGTGGATGCCGAGAATGGCCATTTTATAGTAGAGAAGGACGGCTTTACGATACGAGTAACAGGGGGCAAAGAAACGCCTCATAAGGGTGATGTAGTTACGCTGTCAGGAAGATTCAATAAAGATAACTTCATAGAGGCAGATAATCTTATAGTGCATAAATACTATCTACGAAAGAGATTGATAATATATGTTGTTTCAATAGCAATCTTAATAGTTCTGATAGTTTATTTATCTAAGGCATTCAAAATAACGTTAGCTGAAGGCGTATTTGTCAGCAGAAAGGATTAGATATCGCAGACGGACTAACACATATAACGGCGTCGCTGCCTTTTGGCTTACTCTCAAAAAGTAAGCATAGCCGATTTATACTATATGCTGGCACACTATTACCGGATATAATAGAGAAATCATTAGAACATCTACTGCAAGCGGATAAGTATTTTGTAGTCCCCTCACACACTTTATTAGGGCTAATAATGTACTGTTATTTATTTTCATTCCTATTTTCCGAATCATTCCGTAAGACGGCTTTTACTATGCTATTTTTTGGCTCAACATTACATCTAATAGTAGATTTGTTAAAGACCACCATTGGAATAGGTGCAATATATCCATTCTTCCCGATTTCTAATAATGGTTACGAAGCCGGCTTATATTACTCTGAAGATATAGTATATCTAATACCAATAGACATCGCTGTTATAGCAATATTATGGATAACAACGTTATTCAAGAGGAGTAATTGTGTTCAGTAATAGATACTTCTATACAAAGGTGGTAATATGTTTAGCCATCATAATATCATCCTTCATATACTCAAGTAAAGCAGGTAGATTCATAAATCCTTCGTTCTGGGTATGCCAGTTAAGGCCTAACGATTTTAATGAAAAGGTGATATGGGTTCCCTATAGTAGTATAGAAAAGAAGGTATCAAACGGTTTTATAATAAATACCAATGGACATAAAATAACAGTCAAGGGTGATACGAGGAATTATAGTGTAGGCAATAATATATCCATAGTCGGTAAATTCATAAAATCTGAAGATGGCGGATATATAGAACTACAGAAGGTATCTAAACCACCGTTTACTCATAACACAAGATTATTTAGCAATATCATCTCGTTGGCAATCTTACTATATGTTTTAGCACTCTTTGTAAGAACATTCCATATAAGATTAGCAGAAGGCATTTTACATACAAAGGAGCATATTAGAAATGGCTGATTTATTAGTACATTATGCGATAGGATATAGCGGTGGCAAACTATTGAAAGATAGGCGAACGAGGGTAATGTTTTATATCGGCAATTTCCTGCCAGATTTAGTGTTCAAGACATTCTTATTTATATCAAACTCCCCTACCTGGTACTGTGAGCCATCACATTCACCGCTTATACTAATTGTTATATGCTTTCTAATAACCCATCTCTTTGAGGAGAAAATTAGAAAAAGCATATTTTGGTCATTATTGGTGGGCTCTTACCTGCATATTCTTATTGACTCATTCAAAAGTTATATGGGGCAGGGGGTTATACTATGGGCTTTCCCCTTCTCAATGGATAGATTCGAATTTGGTTTATATAATCCAGACGAGACGATATATCTTATGTTGCCGGCTATTATACTTATAGTTATAGTAGAACTATCAGCACGACTATTTAGTAAAACAGCTTAGTTGTATCAGATTACTATACGTCTTTTCCATACTCCATCATCTCTCTTAGGAAAGTCAGTCCTATAATGCACCCCCCTACTCTCATTTCGTATGAGGGCAGAATGGGTTATAAGAATGGCATTGGTTAACATATTCTGTAATTCCCAACCATCAGTAGAGATAAAAACCCTCTCGAGTATGTACCCAGACCAGAATTTAAGTTTTTTGAGTGCCTCTTCTAAGCCACTACTATTTCTCTCTATTCCAACATAACGCCACATTAAGCTCTTAAGTGAATTCTTCATATCATCCATATCTATTTCTATATCATTTTTCCTTTCACGCCTTTCAAATCTACTCTTGACAATAGGATATTTGAAACTACCTCTACTACTTATGCTTTTAGAAGCATCCATACCAGCCCTCTTCCCAAATACGAGGCACTCAAGTAGCGAATTGCTTGCTAATCTATTTGCGCCATGAAAGCCACTGGATGCAACCTCGCCGCAGGCATACAAATTTTTTATACTTGTTCTACCATAGGCATCAACACTAACACCACCTATCATATAGTGTGCGCTCGGCCTTACAGGTATCGGCTCTTTGGTTATATCTAAACCAAACTTCATACACATACTAACTAATCCTGGGAATTGTCTTCTTATAGCACGTGCAGGTATATGAGTTACATCTAAGTAAACCTGTGTATCACCTGTTAACTCTATTTGTTTAACTATAGCGCGGCTTACTATATCACGCGGTGCTAAATCGCCCATTGGATTATAATCCTTCATAAAAGCCCTGCCATTTTTATCAATCAATCTACCACCTGCGCCACGAACTGCCTCTGAAACCAATGTTCGTGATGCACCTGCCAAGTAAAGAGTAGTAGGATGAAACTGCACAAACTCCATATCCTGTATAGCCGCCCCTGCACGATAAGCCATAGCTATACCGTCACCAGTTGCTATCAAAGGATTAGTAGTTTCTCTATACACCTGTCCTACACCACCTGAGGCAAGTATTGTCTTTTTAGCTAATACAACCTCTATCCCAAACTTTTTAGTGTATATTAATGCACCATAACATATTTCGCCGTTAGTCAACAAATCTATAGCAAAGGTATCCTCCATTACTTCTATATTGGCATTTTGGCTAACTAAACGTAGAAGTAGTGTCTCAAGTTCAGCACCTGTTTCATCTCCTTTATGCAATACGCGCGGCAAACTGTGTCCCCCTTCCATTGCAAACAACAGTTTAGAACCAACTCTATCAAAGTTAGCACCCCATTCTATTAGCTCCCTAACACGTTTTATGCCTTGGCGGATGGTCATACCTACAATCTTTGTATTAGATAGACCGCAACCTGTGTTTAGAGTATCCTTTATATGAGAGTCAGGACTATCACCCCTGGGGATAGAGGCGGCTATACCACCCTGGGCATAGAATGAATTACTCTCTACTTTTTCTTTTTTGGTTACGATAAGCACGTTGCATTTCCTTGAAATCTCTACAGCAGCTCTCAATGCAGCTATCCCGCTTCCTATTATTAATACATCAACTTCTGTGATTGGTAGCCCTTGGATACTAAATGGTACGAGATAGCGTTTTAGATGTGGTATTACTCTGTTGGTCATTCGCCAAATATCTCTGGTGGATTATACAAAGTCCCATTCCTATGCGTTATCAATAATGCCTTTATTATGTCATCATCAAACTCACTGCCTCCTCTCTTTCCCATATCAAGTAATACATCCTTCACAGGAAGTCCTTCCCCCTTCATACCGCTAAGCGCACACATATTGTCAAAGGCATTAGCTACTATTATTATCTTAGCCATCAAAGGTGTGTCAGCGTTTTTTAACTTATACGGATAACCGCTGCCATCTGCCCGCTCGTGATGATATTTTATACCAGGTAATATCTTCTCGAAGCCATCCATAGAAGATATCAGTTTCTCACCAACATATATATGCTCTGAATCAGTATTACCACTACCTGTGTTATGAACGGCTATCTTACCAATATCATGTAGCAACGCTGAGAGACGTATATTGTGGATATCATATCTTGATAACTCCATTTCTATTGCTATAGCAGTGCTATAATCCGCTACTCTTTTAGCATGCCCTTGGCTCTTCGGGTCTGCAATTTCAGTCGCAGTAACTAATGTCTTTACTATACCGACCATCAATTTCTGTGCTTCTTCTTTAGCGCTAACAGTGGATAAGACGATACCAAGTTGCAATCCTATAGATGTAATAAGTTCAAGGTCATCACTTGTAAATATATTGCTTTTACTACCAGAGGTAATATACAGCAACCCCCTCACTTTATCTTCCGTAATTATCGGCGCACATATTACCGATTTTATCTTCTTTATTACTATACTCTCGCTCAAAGAAAACCTATCATCTGAAATAGCATCACCAGTCATAATTGACTTGCTTGTCTGCATAACATGTTTAATTATAGTCCTACTGACTTTCTTGTCAGCTCCCGTCTCGTGCTCTACTACTATACGCGGCTCTACTTTATTGTTTTTACTGTCTACCAAAAATATATAACCATTGGCTGCCCCAAAAACATCTATAATGCATTCGACTGTCTTATGGAGCATAGTATGGAGGTCGGATTCGCTTGTTATTAATTTGCTTATTTTATAGAGGACGTCTATATTCCGCGAGGCAATCTCATTACCAACTATTATGGGCTTTTCGCCGGTCGGCTTTTTCTTAGATACATTTATTTCTATCGTAGTTGTGTCTATTCTCTCGTTACTATCAAAGTCCACATTTGGCATAGTGCGTAATATTGCTGAAGATGACTTATCCTCAAAAGCCAAGACAGTGTTACCTACAGTAATTTCATCTCCCATCCGTAGCATCTCTTCAGTTACTTTTTTACCATTCAGATATGTCCCGTTGGTGCTATTTAGGTCTCTAATAAAACACATCTCACCTATACGGAATATTTCCGAGTGTTGACGTGATATGCCTTGGTCAAGAACCTTTATCGTCTGGCTATCATCTCTGCCAATAGTTATTATGGATTCGGTTATATGGAATATCTTCCCTTTATTGGGACCATTCTTTGCTATTATAACTGGCATAAAGTTATGATGTAATAAATATACTTTGTTATATAGATATAGTCAATACCTTTGGACTTCAGTTAGACAATATGTTGCCATCCACCATTCTTAATTGCCTGTTAGCAATGCTTGCTATATTTGCATCGTGTGTTACCACGACAAATGTCTTTCGTAGTTCTCTGTTAAGATAGAGTATGAGGTTTTGTATTTCTCTACTGGTAGCAAGGTCCAGATTGCCTGTTGGCTCATCACAAAAAACCACCTTTGGACTACCAACCAATGCACGAACTATCGCAACCCTCTGTCTCTCACCACCTGAAAGTTGGTGTGGCTTGTGAGACATTCGCTTACTCAATCCAACTCTATCGAGCAAATTCTCAGCATTCTCCTTTTCTACAATCCGTTTACCAAGCCACTCGGTATTACCATATCGTATCATAAGTGGTAATAATGTATTCTCCAGAACAGTCAATTCAGGCAATAGGTGATACATTTGAAACACAAATCCAAAGCTAACATTTCTAATAACTGATTGCTCATAGCTATCTAATTTGGAGAGTTGCTTACCATCAAAATATATATCACCTTCTGTAGGCCTATCAAGAAAACCCATAATATGCAGGAGCGTGCTCTTGCCTGCTCCTGATGGTCCTACTATAGATAATATCTCCCCTTCCTGTATATATAGACCTACACCCTTTAGCACTCGCAACGTTTCTCCGCCGCTTCTGTAATCCTTTACTATGCTTTCGGCTACTAATATGTTATTCATATCTTATTGCCTCTACGGGGTCATATTTAGCCGCCTTTACAGCCGGGTATATACTAAATAATAAACTGACCAGCATAGTGGATATAACTATTATAACTATAGCAAGAAGATTTATTTCTACTGGTATGGCATCAAGGTAATATATATCCTTAGGAAACAGTTCAAACCCAAACCAGTTCTTTACTAATTCTGCTATGCCGTTGAGCCAATTACTAATACATACACCTGCAGTTACGCCTATTATGGAGCCGATAGTTCCACACAAAATGCCACATATCATAAATATCATACTTATACCACCGCTCGTGGCGCCAAGTGCCTTTAGTATTCCTATATCCTTTGTTTTCGAACGCACCATAAGGGTAAAAATAGCAATGATATTAAAACCAGCAACTATAACTATAAAAAATAGTATAACGATTTGGATATTTTTCTCTATACTAACCGCCTGTAGAAGAATTGCCTTTGTTTCTTCCCACGTTTGTGTGTAATAATGTTGCCAACGTATGTTATTAGCTAAAAGCTCGCTTATACTCTTTTTAACATTATCTGCCTCATTGTAGTCATCTAATGTTACCGCTATATCAGTAACTACATCTCTGCCATTATTTTCCGCATCTAAACGTAGAAATTTCTGCGCCTCCTGCAGTGGCATAAATATCATACCGCTATCATATTCAGACATTCCTGTCTTAAAGTTACCTACTATCTCAAACTTTCTATCAAAGTAGCCATAGCTACCGCCTACAGGACGCACAGTAACGAGGTTTATACTGCCACCAACTGACTCTGCAATTATCTCAGAACCTATTACTACAGGAGACGAATTTGGTTTAACGCCACTATCATAAGTAAAGCTGAATATCTTTTTACCGCCATCTATAAAATACCGCTTTAGCTCTCCGCCGTTCTCCTCATACGACAGGTCTATACCCACTATGGTTATCTGTCTCTTGACAGATAGATAACCTCCCCATCCGAGTATTGCGAACCACTGGATGCGCGGTGCACAGTTCACAACGTGCTTTATTTTCTTGACCTCATCTATCAGCTTATCATAATCAGTGATATACCTATCCCGTCTTTCATCTATTCTATAACTTATAGTTATATGGGACTGGGTGCCTCTTATACGTGCCTTTATATCACGAGAGAAGCCGCCCATTACGGAGGTAACTATTATTAGCACCATTATGCCGATAGCTACGCCGGCGATGGAGAAGTATATTATCTTATGTGAGCGTAAATATTTTAGAGCTATGAAGAGCTTATACATTTACTCAACCTCTTCTACCTCACCTTGTTGCTCTCTAAGGAGAGGAAATAGTATTACCTCTCGTATGGATTGATTATTAGTTAAAAGCATCACTAATCTATCTATGCCTATGCCAAGTCCTCCTGCGGGAGGCATACCGTGTTCCTGTGCTAACAGGAAATCCTCATCTATCCGAACAGTCCCTTCTTCCTTTACTTCCATTTGCTTATTAAATCTCTTCCTTTGGTCAATAGGGTCGTTTAACTCAGTAAATGCATTAGCAACCTCCATAGACGCAATAAATAACTCGAATCTTTCACATATATCGGGGACGTCCTTTTTCTGTTTCGTAAGGGGACATATCGCTGTGGGATAATCGGTAACAAATACCGGACCAGTTAACTTTGGCTCCACTGTCTTCTCGAATATATCGTTTATCAACATAGGACCACTCTTGTTCTCAGTAGGAATATTATTATCCTTCGCAACTATTTTAGCCCTATCAAAATCAAATATATCTATACATGCGTTCTCCTTGAGTAAATCCCGATAGGTGCGACGTTGCCACGGTCTCTTAAAATTTATAGTAACATCTCCATACTCTATGGTTTCCTTCTTATGTATTTCCTGTAATAAGGTAGTTACAAGCTCCTCTGTAAGTTCCATCATTACATTGTAGTCAGCGTATGCCTGATAAAGCTCAATCATCGTGAACTCTGGATTATGTTTAGTGGATATTCCCTCATTTCTAAAATTCCTATTTATTTCATAAATCTTTTCCATACCACCTACAAGGAGGCGCTTTAGATATAGTTCTGGTGCAATACGCATATATAAATCCATATCGAGTGCGTTGTGATGTGTTATAAATGGTTTCGCTGTAGCACCACCAGGAATAGAGTGCATCATTGGCGTTTCCACCTCTACAAAGCCCTTACTGTCGAGGTGATTCCTTATGAACTTTATTATCTTTATACGTGTTAGAGCTGTCTCTAATGCCTTGGGGTTGGCTATCAAATCCAAATATTTCCTACGATAACGTATCTCTTGGTCACGTAGCCCGTGCCACTTTTCAGGAAGAGGTAGAAGCGACTTAGTAAGAATTGTAATGCTATCAACTAATATAGTAATCTCGCCTGTCTTCGTCTTAAAAAGACCACCAGTAACGCCCACTATATCACCTATATCAAGTAACTTAAATATAGCGAATTTTTCTTCACCAACAGTGTCTTTCTTTATATATATCTGTATCTTTCCTGTCCAGTCCTTAATGTCTAAAAACGCCGCCTTGCCATGTCCCCTTATAGCCATAATTCTACCGGCAATATTAACCTTTTTACCTTCTGCCTCCTGCGAAAAACCCTTTAGAATTGTATCAACGGAAACAGTTCCTGGATAATATGAGCCAAACGGGTCCACCCCAATCTGCTTCAACGTCTCTGCTTTTTGCAATCTTTCGTCTCTATATTTATCACTCATAGCAAATATGTGATTAAAATTTCTATCACAAATAGCATATCCTTGCAAGTAAAATACAAATATATTACTATCTTAAACACCTATTATGAGAAGCAATGAGTTTGGAAAAGAATTACGTTTATTGAAAAAGGTAGATATAAATCGCGTCTATAGGAAAGGACTCCGCATAGGAGGACAACTAATCAGGTTAATTATAATGAAAAACGAACTCGAATACTCCAGATTAGGTATAAGTGTTCCCAGAAAGTTATGTAATGCGGTAAAACGGAACAGGTGGAAACGACTGCTAAGGGAGGCATTCAGATTAAATAGAGACAAAATAAGAAGCGGTTATGATATTATAGCAATACCTCTTACAGAACCAAACGGGATAAAAATGCAAAACGTAGAAAGCGAGCTTGTAAAACTAATATCACTTAGGAAATAGAAGATTATGATGAAACGCATTTTTATCATACCGATAAAGATATACCAACATACTATAGGTCCAATACTACCTCCCGCCTGCAGATACTATCCCAGTTGCTCAAACTATTTCATAGAGGCAATTGAGAAGAAAGGAATAATGGCAGGTGCGGTTCTCGGCATCTGGCGGCTCCTGAGATGTCAGCCCTTCGGCGGCTCGGGATATGACCCGGTTCGTTGAAAAGTGAGAAATACGAATTTGTAGGAGATACCATTTCGTAGGATGCCCCGTAGAAGCGTAGAAATGAGCTTACAGGCACGATGAGGAGTAAAAAGGTAGTTAGGTAGCATCCAACCTCAAAAAAGCGCATAAAATGCGTGTAACAGCGGTTTCCCC
>MHYJ01000056.1:604-797 GCA_001828445.1 Planctomycetes bacterium RBG_16_43_13 | reverse complement strand
AATTGACCTCTACGCTCATTTTTACAGCTTCTAATGGCGATTTGGAGCGGTTCAGTAGATTTTTAACCATCTCCCAATTTCGCATAAGTCCCTGAATAATACGGACTTACATAGCTTTAGACGATTTAGTGAGAAAAAATGTTCCTCAAGGAACATTCTAAATAAACCCTTATACCATAGGCACTTATACAAT
>MHYJ01000056.1:0-549 GCA_001828445.1 Planctomycetes bacterium RBG_16_43_13 | reverse complement strand
TGGCGGCTCTGCCTCAGGCATTTTATTTAGATATATTATAACCGGTATCCTGCCCTGCTGGCTATCTGGGGATTGTTGCAACGCCCTGCCTACGGCTTCTGCTTGTCCCTTTTTGAGGTAATCTCTCTCCTGTCCAAAGCCCTCATTTCTTTCATAATCCTGACTTGCTGGTTTATCATCCGCCTTCTTGGAAGCGATACTCTTACCTGCTAACTCTAACTTTTCAACCGCAGGTTTATTCTTCTCTGCCTCTCCGGCAGATTCTTTACCTTTTGCAAGGTCTTCTCTTTTACCCTGCTCGGCTTCTTTACTGGGGTCATTATCTTTTTCAACTTCTTTTAACTCATCTTTTGGTTCATCCATCTTGCCTTGTTTAGCACCACCGTCAGCACCCTTCGCCACACCACCAGCTCCTCCTTCTAACACCTTACCCTTATTATATTCTTCCCCTCCTGCGGCTCTGCCTCTTTTAGCCATTAGGGCATCATTCTGCTTCTGACTATTAGATAGTGCAATAACATTAAGCTCCGATGCTAAAGTTGGCAGTTC
>MHYJ01000055.1:10367-10520 GCA_001828445.1 Planctomycetes bacterium RBG_16_43_13 | reverse complement strand
TTGAAGTCCTCTAATGCCTCTTTGTAATTGCCCATTGCAGAATGTGCCCGTCCTCGCTGAAAATACGCAAGCGTATTTTCTTTGTCCATATTGATAGCCCTGTCGAGAAGTTTGATACCGCCCTCGTAGTCGCCGCCTCTAACCTTCATTATG
>MHYJ01000055.1:4413-10296 GCA_001828445.1 Planctomycetes bacterium RBG_16_43_13 | reverse complement strand
AGATTATTATGGCAAGAGGTATCTTCATAAGTCCTCCTTTTAACACTTTAATCACAAAATAGCCCTTACTTCATCTTTTTCTTTGCGGCGTCAATATATGCCTGGAGTTCTCCCTTACGCCATGGTTCTAATTTTATTGCCTTTTCCCAGTCGGCTATTGCTCCCTTATAGTCCTTAAGGGACCTCTTTATGGACCCTCTATTACTATACGCTTCCGCATACTCCGGATTTGATTCTATTGCCTTATTAAGGTCAGCCAATGCACCTTGCTCGTCATCAAGGGTGGTGCTCTTAAAGACGCCTCGTCGGTTTAACGCTATTGCAAATTTGGGATTTAGCTTTATTGCCCTATCATAATTAGCTATGGCATCACCATAGTTACCTAAATGGTTATACGCCAATCCTCGATAGTAGTATGCCTCTGCGTTCTTAGGGGCAATCTCCAATGCCTTGTTGAAGTACCATATTGCATCATTGTATATAGGGGCATTTTTTACATCGGAACTGCGATTATTTATTGCATTCAGTAGTTTTGCCTTGCCCTGCTGAAAATACTTTTCTACAACTAAATCCTTTTTAGATAACTCTCCAACCTTGGCAAGTTGATCATTGAGATTGAGCACTTTTGCCTTTTGACTGAGATCCTCACCTTTTTTCTCTGGCTCAGCTGGCTTTGCTGGTGCTTTTACGATTTCATCACCTTCTTTTTTCTCTGGCTTTTCAGGTGTTTTAGAGATATTACCTTCTTCCTTTTTCTCTGGTTCTGCGGGCTTTTGCAGTTCAGGAGGTTTTTCGGGCTCTTTGGCAATCTTTACTTCCTCTGGCTGCTTTAGATACGAGGGATCGAGTTTAACTGCGGTATCCATATCTTGCTTGGCACCAGCATTATCCTTCATTTCACTCTTTACATTTGCCCTCTCTACATAAGCAGGTGCATAGTCGGGTTGCTGTCTTATAGTTATATCAAAATCCTCTATCGCTTCTTTGTAATTGCCTATCGCTAACCTCGCCCGTCCTCGCTGGAAATACGCAAGCGTATTCTCCTTATCCATATTGATTGCCTTGTCAAGTAGTTTGATACCGCCCTCGTAGTCGCCACCACGAACCTTCATTATGCCTAAACGTGTGAGGGAAGTAGAGTTATCCGCCTCGCCCTGGGCGTAGAGGGTAGCAATAGAAATGAGTAGAATTACAACCATCGCTATGGGTAAGATTATTTTGTTCATAGTATTTCTCTCCTATAAAAATTACATTACCTCAACTTTTTTTATTATGGCTTATTTAAGCGGGAATACTTTAATCGGAATCAGTTGCTTGTTTCTGGGGCTAACCTCGAAGCCGAGTTCCTCAAGCGTCAGTGCGCCCAAGAGTGGCTCTGTTCCCTCGTCTCCGAAAATTATCCATGTGATTGTGCGCTTGCCCTGAACCTCTACCTCGATTTGCCCAACTTCTTTGGTAATTACAGTTCCATTTGCCAATTCTCCCTCAACCGTTTCTCTTGGCTTGACTCCAAGCTTGCGTAGGGCGCTCGCTGGCGCCCAGCTATAAAATGAGCCGCAATCCACAAGCGCCTTCACCTCAAGGGGCTTCTTCCCATTACGAGATTGCCAGGGAAGTAACCGCATCTTTACACTAAAAGTTCCCATCAATTCATATTATCCCGACATGGTCGGGATGCCTATATCAAAAGTATAGTAAAATCGGCGCAGGATTTCCATACACATTGTCAAACTTTCTTATTAGAAAGGAAATATTTAGTTAATATATATATCATATTCTTTATCCCCACCGCCAAAAACTTTGGTGTGGGAATTTACCTCACCACATCATTTTATATGCGACTTCGCCTCATTTATGTAGGGAAGCAAGGAGTTCAGATACGTCGCATTCGGATTATGGTTATATGCGGTCTCGAGGTCTGCAAGCGCTCCTCTATAGTCGCCTATTTTTAGTTTTGCCTTGCCCCTGCTTTCATACGCAGTCGGATAGCGGTGGTCATCCGGTCTAATCTTTATATCGAGTTCTATCGCCTTATCGAAATCCTTGATAGCCGACTTGTAGTCGCCTATATTTTCGGACTTCATTTCTGCACGTCGCTCATAACTTGCTCGCAGGAAACTAAGCGCCTCCCGAGTATCTACATTTCGCTTCTCCGTTAGTTCCAACGACTTATTCATATCTGCTAATGCACCCTGTATATCACCAGTATATCTTCTTGTAACCCCTCTTTGATAGTATGCCTCAGCATAGTTTGGATTTAATTTCAGCGCCTTTTCTATATCATCTAACCCTACCGATATTGCACTATCATCACCTCCATCCCTATAAGCAATCATACCTCTTATATCTGCACGTAGCAGATATGCTTGGGCATTCTTCGGATTTAGGGCGATTGACTTCTCTATATCTTTCAGTGCCTCATCATAGCCAAACGCCTTCACAGTAGAGCCAAACTCTGGATGTAACCTTGTATGCATCTTCTTTTTAGCACTATTATACAGTTCCTCCGCCTCTATCTCTTTTTTGGGTATGATTTTATCAGGAACGACGCCCTGCTTCGCCATCAGGTCAAGGAGGTTGAGTGCCTTTGCTTTCTGGCTTATATCACTTGCCTTTTTATCGGGATTCTTTGCAACCGCCGGCTCGCCTTCATTCTTCTTGTCTGGAGGTATCGGCTCTACCTTTGCCACCTCCGGTTTTGCCGTTGGCTCTACCTTCGCTGGCTCTGGTTTATTCTCTTCTTTCTTTGTCGGCTCTACATTAGCCAAGAGTGACGCATCTAATTCCTGTGCCTTAGCGATATCTGCCTCTGAACCTTTCGCATCTCCTAATATATTCCTTGCCTGAGATCTATCGAAATATGCCATAGCATAACCGGGCTCTAATTCTATCGCCTTATCGAAATCCTCTATCGCCAGTTTGTAGTCCTTGATTTCGCTCTTACATCTACCCCTGTAGAAATATGCAAGTGCGTGCTTGGGATTTAGTTCTATTGCCTTGCCGAGATTTACTATAGCTGTCTCGTAATTACCCATTCCATATGCAGACCATCCCTTGCGAAAATATGTGTTTGCATCCTCTTGGGCAAATGCATCCGAAACTGCGAAGAGCGTAAAAGCCAACGATACAATGACAAATAACCGTATCATACTAAATCCTCCTTTCTTATTAGGCAGAAAATATTTGCTTAATTATATATATATTAGACGTTAAAAGGCAAGGAAATGTCTCACAAATAATATAAATTAGGGGGACTAACTCTCTCGTCTGACATTGATAGCGGAGTGTGTATCCCGAATGTAGATTGCAGATTACGGAGTGCGGAATGAAACGCAAATTCCACATTCCGAATTCCTCACTCCCCACCTACTATCTACCACCTCCCAATTTGGGACTGTTAGACCTTCGTCTTGAAGCAAGCTATTTAATGTTTATGCCTACGTATTCTAACTCTGCCAATTTCTATAATTATGAGATTACCCTCGAAATCGGAAGGTGCTAAATATTGAAGTGATTTGATTACTTCCCTATTTATTACATCAGAAGACATCTCATCAGGGATATTGACTATAGCAATTCCGCTATGACTTCCTAATGGGAAACTATATATATTACCAAAGTCAAGGTCAGCAGTAAGTAGGACAGATTGGTTCGTCTTGGCATACTCAAATATTTTATTATCAGGTTCACCTCTTAACTCTGTATCTTGTATAAGTGTTACATTATAACCTCTCCATATAAGGGCGTCTGCAAGAGACCGCGATAGGCACTCATCTATCAGGAATGAAGTCATTAGCTGGTCGCTTTTACCACTTCTCGTTTTAGAGTTGACGCTACATATTTTAAGGCGGTTAGTATCTGCCTCCGAGTAAGACCATACTCTTTTTGCAGGTCTTCAAATGACATACCACTGGCAAGCTTACCGATTACTAAATCGACATCCACCCGTGTTCCTTTTAATACGGGCTTGCCAAACCTTACTTTTCCATCTATAGCTATGCCTGGAAATATCTCTTTCATATTTTTCCTCTACGGGTAAATTATACAACAACTTTGCCAATAGTGTCAATAAAAAATTTGCTTGACAGAGAATTAATGGGCTTTTTCTAATGTAGATTGCAGATTACGGAGTGCGGAATGAAACGCAAATTCCACATTCCGAATTCCTCACTCCCCACCTACTACCTACCACCTACCAACTCTCACTTCTCTTCGTCTGGCTCTTGTGGGGCAGGAGCGGGCTTTTTCTCTTCCTCTGGTTTATTGTTGGATGAGGGGCGGGTTACGAGTTTGACGGCTTTTAGTTCTATTGTTTCGCCGCATTATCTCTTGTCAAGTATTTTTACAACAACTATACTAAAACTTAAGACGATATACTTAATTGTATGGACATATTTAAGCGGACAGGTCTAATTCTTTTTCTACTCACCTTTTTCATATATAACCTAAATCTCCGTCCTATCCCGAGTGGTGATACATTTCCATCGGCGGCATTGCCCTTTAGTATTATTACAAATGGTAATATGTATTTAGACCCGTTTTACGAATATCATAAGGCAAACAAGGGCAACCCCCAGGAATCGAATATTTCTTTTCTATGTATTATTACTCTGATACATATTTCTATACGAAATCGGGCAACCACTATATTTCATCAGTACCGATAATTTTGCCGTTAGTCATAACGCCGCTATATCTGCCAATCATTTTAACCTTCAATCTCTGGGACGCCCCCGTAGAGCGTATAATCCTATTCTCCGCTATAATGGAGAAAATAATGGCGTCTTTAATCGCCGCCATTTCAGTTTGGGCGATATTTTGTCTATTAATGCTTATAACCGAAAGAAAGGGGCTATCTATCCTGCTCTCTCTGGTCTATGCCTTTGCCACAGGGACATTCGCCGTATCGAGTCAGGCACTCTGGCAACACGGCTTTAGCGAGTTGATGATAATATTAACACTGATTTATTTAGTGAAATTAGAAAAGGCAGGCAATCATAATAATAAATATCTACTACTCGCGGGTCTATTTACTGCCTTAGCTGTAGCAGAGAGACAGACAAATGTAACATTCGCCATTCCTGTATTAGTATATATATTCCTCTGCTATAAAAGGGAGACGATGCGATTTTTGATATTTCCTCTCATTATAGGGGCTGGTTTCGTTGCCTATAATATAGCATTCTTCGGCAGTTTAGCAGGTATTTATTCGCAAGGTGGACGTGGCTGGGATATGCCGTCTCTTACAAGTATAGCAGGTGTCCTTATTAGTCCATCGAGGGGACTTTTCATATATACCCCTGTATTCTTATTCTCTATCGCTGGTATGTTTTTTATACTGAAGCGCCGTCCGTCAGATAATGCAACAGATAATTTCTATAAATTGCGCAAGATATATATCATCTTGATTGCATTCGTATTATTACAAATCCTAATGATAAGTAGCTGGTATAGTTGGTGGGGAGGCGGGAGTTATGGTCCAAGGATGCTAACGGATATATCGCCTGCAATGGTCTTACTTATGATACCTGCTTTAGATGGTATAAGACCAAGTGCGATTAAAAGGTCTGCGTTGGTATTGAGCATATCGGTATCAATATTCATACAGATAATAGGGGCTTTCTTTTATCCCAAAGGCAATATAGGTGTTGATGAAAACCCATCGCTACTATGGAGGTGGCAGGACAGCCAGATAACGAGAGTGCTAAAGGCGGGACCTGTTACGTGGCACTATAACAAGATATTAAAGAGGATAAAATAGCCGATTATCTTCAATAAAGATTAAGACGATATACAGGTAACTACTCCTTTTCCTTTTCTTCCTTCTTCTCTTCGTCTGGCTCTTGTGGGGCAGGGGCGGGCTTTTCCGTTTTCTCTTTCTCT
>MHYJ01000055.1:0-4285 GCA_001828445.1 Planctomycetes bacterium RBG_16_43_13 | reverse complement strand
GAATTGCCTGCCTGAGGTAACCTTTTTGCCTGCGAATTTTGTAACGGTGTCGCCGATTTGGATGCCTGCCTCGTCGGCGGGGGAGCCGGGGATGACGTCAGTGATTTCTGCGCCTTCGGGTGAGTCGGTGGTTTTGATGCCGAGCCAGGCGCTGTCGGGTCTGCGGGGCGGATTGTAGCCCGCCATCTCTTGTGTGGATGATTTTTTGTCGAGGGTGAGGGTGAGGTCTTTCGTTTCGGTTTCTACTTTAGATTTTTCATTCGCATCTTTGGACTTTTCCTGTTTGACTTCGCGTTTGACTTTGAGGGTGATTTTCGCGCCTGCGGGGTAGGAGCCGAGGGCGCCGAGGAATCTTTTTTCGCTGAAGATGCGGTAGTCGTCGAGTTGGGTGATGAGGTCGCCTTTTTTGATGCCCGCCTTGTCTGCGGTCGAGCCCTTTTTCACGGCGGAAACTGTAGCGCCCGCTCCGTTTGCGAAGACGTGGGAGAGTTTCAGTCCGTCAATCTCGCCGTGATAGACGACACCTTTTTCTCCGCCAGATTTCAGCCCGTCGAGGAAGCGTTTGATTTGGTTTACAGGTATGGCGTAGCCGACACCGCTATTGATTCTACTGAAGAAGCGGGTCGCAATCCTACCATTGATGCCGACGAGCTTCCCGTCAAGAGTTAAGAGCGGTCCGCCGGAGTTACCAGGATTTATAGCCGCGTCGGTTTGTATGGCATCTGAATAACTTCCCTGATTTCTGTGGATTGCGCTTACTATACCGAGCGAAACAGATGGATCCTTCTGTTTTGTTGGGCTTGTATAGCTAAGAACGAATGGGTCGCCGATTGCGATTACATATTCTCCCACCTCAAGTACATCAGAGTTACCGAGCTCTACGTAGGAGAATTTGTCTGACTTATCAATCTTGAATAGAGCAATATCTCCTTCAGGGTCTCCAGCGATCTTTTTAGCATCAAGCCGTTCCCCATTGGCTAAATTTACCTTAACCGTTTTTAATTTGCCTGCGACGTGATAATTCGTGAGAAATAATCCATTGTCAGAAATTAAAACACCTGAACCACCGCTCTCTACGAAGACGAATGCTGGTATAACTTTCTCAAGCGTAGTTTGAACCTTTTCTTGTAGAGTTGAGGCGAAGTTGTTATCTTCAGCCCATAGTGTATGGCTTGAGATTAGTACAATTAGTAATACGACTATTGCAACTATATTTTTCATAGTAAGTTTACTGTGTAGGTCGTGTGGGCCTATCACCTAATATTATCTTTTTGGAAACTTCCTTGCCATCGCGGGTAAATTTTATCTTCACCCTATCGCCTGCTGACTTCAGGAATATTGCCTGTCGAAGATCTACAATAGACGATACCTTTCTTCCGTCGAATTCTGTAATTACATCGCCGTTTTTTAATCCTGCCTTTTCTGCCGCGGTATCTGGTAGGATACCCTCTATCTTGGCACCTTCTTCATCGCTATCTTCTGTATTTTGTGGAAATTTTACGCCGAGGAAGGCGGGCTTATCACCTTTACTCTTTTTGCCCTTTTTTAGGGCAGGTAAGGTCTCTTCAATCTTGTCTATTGTGGTTACAAAACCTACTCCTGAACTTTGTCCCCACATAAAGTTAGGGCTATCTGAGCTATAACAGGTTATACCTAATAATTCGCCATTTGTGTTTAGGAGTGGGCCGCCGACATTACCAAAGTTCACACGTGCGTCTGTTTGGATAAACCAGCCATAAAATCTATTTACGGCACTTATTATACCTGGCGTAACGGTAGGTGCAGTAGAGTCAGGATTTATGCCCATTGCTACTATCATTTGCCCAATCTTTAGATTTTTCACATCTCCTTTTTTAATTACTGGCAAGCCGTACACATCTATCTTTAGGAGCGCTATGTCTCTCCTCCCGTCGTAGCCGATTAGTTTTGCATCGTGCTTCTTCCCGTCGGCAAGTGTTACGGTTATCTTATTCAGCTTACCGCGGATGTTAAAGTAGGTGGTTACTATATAGCCGTCGGAATCTATTATTGTACCTGTTACTACACCTACTGGCCTTTTTATAGGGGCACTTCTCATCATTGGTATTATGGGTGTTTCTTCCTGCTCATTTGCCTTCTCTGTTTCATCAGATTCTCTATCAACAGTTATAGATACTACTGATTGTGATGCAGTATTAGCCATTCTTTCATATATTTCCTCTAACGTGCTGACGTCTGTTTTTGTCTCATCAGAATGTACTATTGATAGAGCAATTGTTAGTATTATTAATATACCAAATAGCCGTTTCATCATATAGCTAGTGTTCATAATTAATATGAGCCCTTATCTTCACTTGTTATATGGATTTCTATTTCCTTCCCGTTCCTGAGAATTTTTATCTTATGGTCGGTTTTTGCCTTTGCTTCAGTGAATTTATTTGTTAGCTCTTTCCCAGAACCGACTTTCTCGTCATTTATAGATGTTATAATATCACTGCGTTTCAGGCCTGCTTTAGCAGACACGCTATCAGTGAATACATCCATAATTTCTATACCGTCTTTTGCATCCTCTAATTCCAAGCCGAGTTGACTTAGTGAGTTTGTAGGAGTTGTTGGTCTTTTCAGAAACGGCTTTAATTCGTTTATAGGAATAGCAAGGCCTGTGAAGCGTGAAGTATTATAGTTCAAACTCGCTAATCCTACTAACTCGCCATCCACATTTACGAGGGGTGCGCCTGAGCTATTGGGATTTATAGCGGCACTTGTCTCTATAACTTTACCCTTATATGCAGAATCGCGTGCCTTTGTCTCCCTGAGTTCATAAAAACTACTTATGACCCCCATTGACATAGTAACCTGATCGTCTGTGAATATGCTATTAAATGAATCGCCTAACACATATGAGATTTGTCCCAACTTTACCTTGTCGGAGTCACCTAACTCTATAGCGGTCAAATCTTTAGCATCAATCTTTAATAAAACAAGGTCCTTACTTTTTACAACTTTTATTACCTCACCTTTATACTTTTTATGTCCTCTGATATAGACATAAACAGCGTTGTTGTTTAGGCCTGTTGACGTTGTAGAAGTTAGAATAATTCCACCCTCATCTATTATAACGCCAGTTCCCCTTTGCTGTGTACCGAATGTTACACCTACTACAGATGGAGAAACATCCTTATAAATTTTAGTGTGAATTTTAGATATATCCTTATCACCTGCATAGAGAGTGGAGACAGCAATAATAAACACGAAGAAAAATGCCCTATGCACTGCACTGCTCATCTTATACCTCGCTATATATACGAGTGTTTAATGATGCGTTTGAAACCATCAGCACTCTAATATATTAGACGTAAGAAATCCAGCTTTTTGTCATAATTTTTAACAAGCAATCAGCTATTTAATTCCTTTAATAATTTAAAAGTGTTGAAGTGTATATCGACTACGTCCTCCATTCGCCGTGCGTAACCACCAGCAGGTAGAACAAGAATAGGTATTTTTCTCTCTATTGTATTGGTAAGGACTATTCCATCGCGTTCAAGTAAGCCCGCCTTTGTCAATTTTAGGAGACCTAACTGGTCTTCCTCATAAGGGTCTGCACCGGCTACATAAGCAACAAAATCTGGTTTATGGATATCTAAAACTTTCGGTATTGCGTCACGCAAGGCGGAAATGTATTCTTCATTACCTGAAAAATCATCAAGCCCTATGTCCCAGTTGCTCTTTTCCTTTATAGGATAGTTATGCTCCTGATGGATTGAAAATGTAAATACGTCCTTATCATTAGCAAATATTTTGGCAGTTCCGTTTCCTTGATGTAGGTCGCAATCTATAACAGCGGCGCGTTGTATATGTCCATCATTCTGTAACACTCTTATTGTTACAGCAATATCGTTTATGAGGCAAAAACCCTCACCATGTTCACTAAATGCGTGATGGAATCCACCAGACAAGTTTGCCGCCGCACCATTTTTTACTGCCTCTCTCCCAGCTAATATACTACCGCCAACTGAGAGCTTGAAGGAGTTTATTATATCCTCGGTTATTGGTATCTCTGCATAAGTGTCTTTCCTCTCAGCCATATTGTTAAGCATACTTATATACTCTGGTGTATGGATAAGTGTTAGCTCATTATACGTGGCAGGTTTTGGCTCAAGGAACGCGTCCTTTCTTACAATACCCTCTTTTATCAAACGCTCATATACCATTCTAAACTTATGAACTGGGAAAACGTGCTCTGCCCAGTCCATTGTATATCCATTAGAATATATAAAGGTGGTCATTTTAGTAGAGGCGGAAACTA
>MHYJ01000054.1 GCA_001828445.1 Planctomycetes bacterium RBG_16_43_13 | reverse complement strand
TCCAGTATACACGTTTATCAGTAATATTCCATCGTATATTGCAAATTTTATGAATAGGGCTATAATAGCCTATGAAACGCCTCTTTATAGAACTTCCGGATGTTTATTGTTCCTATGATAAATAAAATGAGTAAAAACATACCCACACCAATAGATATGTCTGTATTTCTGGTGCCAAGGGGAGAACCCAGGTAGGCAAGGACATACCAGATAAAATCAAAGGGATGCTTAAGAAACAACGTTATTGACGGATGATGTCCTGGTTTTTCATAACCATGATAATAGGTAATAATGGTAATAATACAAGCCAAAATCCATGCCGCAAGGAAAAGCCACCTTCTTTGATTTTTCGTAACTATTCAGCGTATTTTCGCTCACAATCGCTACGAGCGAAGAAAATCCGGCAATTTGCCGTGAAATAGCATTGTTAATGCCTGGCTCAAATTTACCCCTTGTTTTCTACAGGTTGAGAGGTAACTGCGAATGCGGCAGAAAATCCTGGCTCCGTCCAAAGAACGAAAACAGCCCGATATTTTTTGCTGAACCTTTGTCATCCTGATATCGTTTTCAGCCAAATTATTTCTGAAGGGGACGTTTTTATTGTCCATAAACCTGAGTACATCATCCTCATACCCTCGCAATCGCTCCAGAAGATTCCTGGCTTTTGTCCTTTTCACCCGCCCCCTTTTCCCCTTACGGTTTGTTTCATCAGGGGGAGGGCTTTCGGCTTCTGCGTTTTGCAATATCGCCCGGTACCTTTGCCGGTATTTTTCAGACTCACCGGCTCCCAACATTCCCCCGGCATCGTTTGTTGCACGATTTATCTCTTCGAGCAAGGTTTTCATCTCTTTCGCCCATCGTTGCTTATTATCCTCTTCCCACACCCCCTCTAACTCTCTCAGGTGGTGCGCATTACAAAGCGCGTGCGTACAGGAATAGGTGTAATACGACTTCAAATGGTCGTGACAAAGAATCCCACGAAATTGGGGCAATATCCCTATGCTATCCATCGCCTCTCTCCCCCGCTTTTCGTGAGGGAAAAAGTATGTCCACATACTATTGGATGCGCTATGTAACCAATATCTGTCCCCATTCTTGTTAATACTCGTTTCATCCACATGCAACACATCTGACTTGGCCAGTTCTGCCTTGCTTTTCCCATCGACGGGTTCCAGGTTTTCATAGGCTTCCTGATTAAAGTTGTAAAGGGACCCTTCACTCACCGGTATCCCCACCTGCCCTTCAAAATACCCCTGGATTCTCTTATAGGGTATCAATTGATACTGTGACATATATACCGCATGTGCTTTCAAATCCGGCCCATACTGCGCCGCCTTTGTTACTCCTTCAGGAAAGTGCGCACTAAACCGATTCCCCTTCCTGTCCTCAACTATCTCTGCACGATACTCTGTTACCTTCCTGGAAATCTCAATATCAAACACCTGGCGCGCTTCGTAACCCACTACCTTATATTCCCCACGTGGCAACTTCCTCCGGTCTACTTTTATCACTTCCACTTTATCAGGGTTCTCAACCTTTTCCAGCGTCACCCCCTCACGACCCTTTTGTCCACCCGCCTTCCTCTCACCTTTCGCCTTGCTTTCTCTCTGGCGGTTCGGATTACTTGAGGGAGGCTTACTGCTGTTGCGACTGTTACGGTTTAAACGACCTACCAGCAGCGTTATCAGTAATACCAATAACTCCACCATGGACCTCATGGCCGGCGATAACCCTTTCTCTTCAGAAAGAAGCTTCCTTACTTTTTGGAGTGTTACCTCTATGTCTATATTCTCTATCGTCAATGAATCCACCTGTATGATTAGCCACTCATTTATCTACTGCGGCTATTATATCACAGGCTTTTTCATGCCTTTTTTAACGCTATACGGCACGACAAAGGCACGAATTTCTATCGCCGACACCAGCCCATCCATATCTACGCTATCTCCTCATATAGACTGTGCTAACCACCTCCTCATGCCATATACACCCCAAACTACGCCGAATGCCTCTTTATCTCTAATTCCCTGTTTTGATGTATTTCTACATTACACTCAAACAAAATGCGAGAGCCGTCCTTCGCTTGGCTAAAAATAATTTCGCGGTGATTTCGGCTTTGTTGAACGACTGCTTTTCCAGATTTGAAGTAGGTAACTGTCCCCCATTTTGTATCTATTATGGGTTTGTCTATCACGTAGTGTACGATCCATAATCTATAACCGTTTTCAATTTGAAAACTTCCAAGCAAATGTGTCCCCATTGAATCACGTCCGGGCCAGCGGGAAGAATTAGAGTGGGGTGCTGTAAAGAGCAAAACAATTTCTATTGCTTTACCAGTAGGTGGTGCTGTTATCCACACTGTAGAGTAAGGAACTTTATTACTTATGGGTATGTTAACTGCATCTTCTGGAATTATAATTCTCAAAGCCAGTGTACAACCCGCACATATTTCTGGAGGTTTTAGCCATTTATCAACAAAACGATTTGAGGTAAGGCGACTTTCGTACAATACTTCTTTCTTCAGAAAGTTAGAATCAAACGCAATATGCCATGAACCAGATTGGTGTAAGCTTACTTTCAGCGCTTTTCCTATTGCACGATTCGTAATATAAACGTCACTTTTGCCCGTGCCCACACTTGTCCAACATTTCCAGATACTGGACCTTTTATTCAGGTTATTCTTAAGACCAAAGCGGATCGAAGTATTGGGCACCGTTGTAATCCTCATGCAATGTTAGCGTTTTTAACCTTAATAGCCTTATGAATTTAGAACTTACTTGATATTTTTTGCCATTGTTCTGGGAAATAGATTTTAGCTTTCATGCAAAGCTCAATTTTGCTTACATTTTCGGGAATTGGCTCAAGTTTAAAAATGGGCGAAGCCCAAACGGCACTTGACG
This sequence comes from Planctomycetes bacterium RBG_16_43_13, assembly GCA_001828445.1. The sequence goes on along the minus strand of MHYJ01000054.1, from coordinate 4,131 downwards.
CAAGCGGGTAATATTTCATCTGTCCGCCAGAATCGCTATACCATTCAAAAACTCTACCGCCGTTTTTATCATTGCCGTTAATGTGACCCGCTATTACGCGCTGACCATTTTTAACAACTTCAGGATAATACCACTCAAGTTCAGCGGGATTTGGTAAATCAATTTTGAACCAATGAAGTTGATAAAACCCTGAATCGTTATACATCAAGGTCAAATAACAACTTTTTGACACATTAATCATTCCACCCTGTTCTATACTGACAGCATTTTTCCATTTTCCCACAAGTTCGACAATTCCTTTTCCTACCTCTTGCGGACGGTTTACATATTCAGATTTCTTTATACCCTTGGTTTCTAAAAAATCTGCAAATTCCTTAACAGAATTGGATAACTCTATAGTGACTCGGCCATCTTTTTGAATACGATTCAATTCGCTTCTCATTTTGCAAGAAATGCCGTATTTAACAGGCCGATTTGGGTCATTCAGCAACACATCAAAAATGGATTTGTTTTCTTGATTTTCACCGTTGAAAGTAGTGGCTACTGTTCTTTCAAAATCACGCCAACCGGGAAGTGTGCGTCCGTTTTCAATAGCAAGCATCCCTGAACCATCTTGGTAAGTGCTGAGTATCAGACGGAATTTTTCAAATTCAGCCTTCGTCGGTATTCTGTTAACAAATGCCAATGTCATTTTGAATTCCTTTCCAACTCTAATTCATCTTTTAAGAGAATATCAATCGAAACGTTATATACTCGTGATACACTCAACACAAATTCAACCGTAGGTGTTTTTTTGCTTGATTCGAGTTCGCTAATATAACCATGTGCGCTATAACCTAATGACTCTGCAAATTGTTGCAGTGTTAAATTGCTTTCTAACCTTAAGATTTGTAACTTTTCTCCAAACTTTAAGAGTTTTGGCTTTGATTGCACCCTTGACATTAAGTAACTCCAATGCTATAATGTCTCTACCAGAGACAATTGTTTTCGGTGAAAAAATAAATATGGATACTAAAAACGAATACACTATGCTAAATAGCCCTATTAAATGGGTAGGCGGTAAATCAAGACTGCGAAAGCCAATTATTGATTTACTACCTGCTCATACTTGTTATGTAGAAGTCTTTGGCGGAGCCGCTTGGGTCTTATTCGGAAAACCGCCTAGTGATGTGGAAGTCCTTAACGACAAGGACAGCGAATTAATTAATTTCTTTCGTATTGTAAGAGAACAACCCGATAAATTCTTACAATCTTTTGACCTTGAATTAGTTTCACGGGCTGAATTTCAGAGACTCGCAGCACTAAACACACAAAACTTAAATGAAATGCAACGCGCTCACCGATTTTACTACTTAATTATGGCTGGCTGGGGCGGTGAACTGAATTATCCACGCTTTCAAACCAGTACCAATGATGGTGGACATGGCAACAGGCTTATTGGTGCTTTAGAGACCCTCCGAAAAAGAATAGAGCCGATTCATAACCGGTTACGAACTGTGATTATTGAAAACCTAGCATGGGATAAATGTATTGATAGATACGATACCGACAATACAATAATGTACCTTGACCCACCATATCCTGACAATGGAGTAAATTATTTTTATAATATGCGTGATTGGGCAGACCATAGACAATTAGCAGCACGTATTAGCCGAACAAAATGTAAATGGATACTTTCATCTTATGACTCTGATGAAGTTCATCAATTATTCAATGGATATCACTACACTTACGTTACGTCTGCATCGGGCATGAAGGCCAAGAAAAACGGGAAAGAACGTGTACTAAATCGTGAAGTGTTGATAACAAACTTTGAACCACCAAGTTCTAAAGGGTACGGAATACCGATAGAAAGTAAGCAACTACGCCTTTTTTAGCAGGCGCATTTATTATTACGGCTCTTCGTGTACTCGTGTGGGTAATATTCCAGTATAGTTCTTTCTCTACACCATAAAACACAAGGGTTTCAGAGGAAAACTTGACTTCAAATACTTGTCACGCTTAGGTTATATTCCTGCGATAAGAGAAATGACTGTTCAAGAAAACTGGTAGTGACCTAAAAGCGATATTTGCGCAGCTTGGATTTTAGCCTTAAAATAATTGATTATGACTTATAATGTCCATTTGTAAGAGTAATAGTCCTTGTATTGTAATCTCGCTCGGTATTTGATATATTTCTGTTACTCACAAGGAAGATAGGGCAATGCTGAGAAGCAACCTGAGTGCCTTTGTGAGTGACTATACGGATGGAGTGACCGTATAACCATTACGGCCACTCTTTTCTTATACATCCGTTAGTCCTTAATGCGATAAATCTTATCAAAACGTCTTTACTCCACACGATTATCTAAAAAACCCGATAATTTACCCACACGAGTACGCGAAGACCCATTATTACTTCATGTGTACAAAACATTATCGCACGAATAAATTTGCGGGTCCAGATTGCTAATCAGTACCCTTAAGGGCTTGTTTTATGGAGCAAGCTTGTTGCACAACCATCTTTCCTCAACCGGTAAGCTCAAAGATTTGATAATTATTTTTCTGTATACCCGCGTGGTAGTAAATCAAAAATCAAAAAATATTGCAAGTATTTTTAAACAACCCCCACCACAAAGAATCTCTATTACCATTTCCCTCCTTATGCTTATCGACACAGAAAGAAATCATTTTCTTAGCGTTTCGCTACTTTCTCGATATAATCGATTCTGCAAAAAGGATGCAGAGGGTGAAGAAGAGAATGGGTCCCCATAGCGTCATTTTGGCCTCGCCCATGAGCGTATCGCCGCCCGTGCTTATGGGTGAGGAGGTGATGGTGTGGTTTGTGCCGGCTAGGAGGGCGGTGACGTTGTTTTGCTCCATTTTGTCGAGGTTCGACTCCTTCATGTCGAGGTTTACCGCAAATTTTTGGGGTAGTTTTGGGTGCGCCTCCCCGTTTACGGTAACGGTATAGATGCCCGGCAAGCCGGTCTCGTTATATGAAAAGACCTTTTCGTTGTTTACACTCTGTGGCTGCAACAGGGTTTTTTCGCCTTCAGGGTTCATTATTTCTAAGGTATTAACGTCGTAAGGCGACGGTAATTGCCAGGCGTCCGCAACCTCTATCCCGTGCTGCATCTCCTCTCCCACGTTGCCCGCAAGGTATCTGCACAACTGTTGTATCAGGGGTAGGAAGAGGGGTTTTACGGGGAGGTCTGTCCAGTCTCTGTCGAGGGACGAGGCGAAGAATACCGCTTTTCCCTTGTCCACCTGCCTTTCAACAACGGCCGGTGTGTCGTTGGAAAAGGAGAGGATGGTTTTGCAGTTGCCGGGGGAAGTGGGATCGACGTACATTATTCTATAAAATTTTATGGTGTTCAAGACATGTTTATCCGCCTCTGAAAAGGCCCGCAGCGTGGGGTGTGGCGGCTCTGTGGTCTTCAGATGGAGCGGTTGTTCTTCCGATAACGCGCCATTGTCCGAAAAAGTCCTTACGGTATGGAGGCGGTAGGGGAGCAGGTCGCCAAACGAGTTATTGTAGTAACCGGCGTCCACCTTGCCGCCCATCGAAAAGACGACGGAACCTCCCTGCCTTACGTATTTCTCAAGTTCTCTGATCTTTTCCGTGGGAAGGGTCTCTACGTTGCAGAGAAAAACAATCGGGAAGCGGTCAAGGTTGATATCGTTTACCTCCTGCACGGAACAGACGACCGGGTTGATGGAAGATGCGTGGTCGCGTCCGGGGTTCAACGCCTTTTCCAAATAGAACGTCTCGCTCTCGTAGATATTTGTTTTTGGGTCTCCGTCGATCAGGAGTATGTCCAGTTTACGCGAACTGTTTATCGTAAAATATCGTTTATTGTCGGCGTTTAGGTGGTCGTCCGGGATTTCGACCCACCCGGCGATATCTTTTCTCTTGCCCGGCTTCGCCTCCGCATACTCTGAGGCAATGCTAAAGGAAAACTCCTTCACCTCCGATGAGTTTGGATCGATGTTGTAAAACCCCTGAGTGGTCTTTTTCCCATTAATATAAACCTGCGCAAGGAGGTTTTTAACCTTGTCGGGTGAAAAATTGGATACGGTAACCTTGATGCGTCCTTCCTCTGTTTTCTGAAAGGTTTCGACGTGCGGCTCAATGCCGGTTATGGC
>MHYJ01000053.1 GCA_001828445.1 Planctomycetes bacterium RBG_16_43_13 | reverse complement strand
GCCCCAGTCGCTCAGGGTTTTTGCCTTTTTTCTAATAGTTCTTGAGACGGCGTATTCGGCAGAAAATCTATTTTTTTTGATAGCATCACATATTTCGTTCTTGAGGACATTATCTTCGAGCATTAGAAGATGTGCCTCTATTATCCTCTTTGCTACCTCCCCTGCCTTCTTTGAAAACTTAGCCAGATATGTATTTAGTTCTTCGGCGGCGTCTTTACGAGCTTTCTCGAACCGTTTAGCTTCTTTCGCTATATCTTCTTCTGGTATCAGTTTCTCTGGAATCCTGTATTCCTCACTATCTAATAGAAGGATATTGCCAATTGCGTAGCCGGGCGAAACTGCTATTCCCTTCCGTATCTCCATTACTCTTCTCCAAATTTTGACTCTACCAATTTAACAAGAGCGTTTGCTGCCTCCTCTGCATCATCTCCATCTGCCTTTATAGTTAGCACTGTTCCTTCTATAGCCGCTAATGTTAACAATTCAATACTGCTCTTGGCATTTATAGTTTGTCCATCCTTTATTACTAATATGTTCGACTTATACTTACCAGCTATCTGCGCAAATGCTGTAGCAGGCCTCACATGTAGCCCTAATCTATTAACAATCTTAACTTGTTTCTCTGTCATCTGCTTGCCAAAGCTAATATAATTTACGGTTGATAGAAACAGCATCAAACCTTTACTTCTTCCTCATATTCAACGAATATGTCCTCTATATCTTTTATGCCTTTGGCACTGTTTAGAAATTTACAGAAATTCGGTCGCTTTATTGCCTGCATTATCTTTCTGAGTGCCTCAAGGTGTAAGTCCGTGCCTCCTATTGGAGATAGGATAAGGAATATCAAGTGGACTGGTTCACCATCCACTGCGTCAAAATCTATCCCGTCTGTAGAGCGACCAAATGCACCAATAACCTTCTTTAGTTCTACTACCTTTGCATGCGGGACAGCCACTCCTTTACCAAGCCCGGTGCTACCGAGCTTCTCCCTTTTTATCACATCATCAGCAATATCATTCACCTGAAACTTCGATGGGTTATAAACATCTTTTACAACCTGAACAAGTTCTTTTATGGCGCCTTTCTTATCGGATGCCTTTAGCTGTGATACGATTGCCTTCTTAGAGAAATATTCCGTAAGTTTCATAATCTCCTCTCAGTTAATATTTATAAAAATCCAGTTTATACTCTTCATTTGTAAATGACTATAACATTTTTTCTACCACCACAGGTCTGCCAATCCATCGCCTTTTAATGATGTTTTCTCATATTCTGTTCCCTTTAGTATTACAGTGGTCTTCTCTGACCGCCGTTTCTTGCCTTTCAGTTTCTCCTTAAATTTTCTAAGCTGATTCTCTATTTTGTCTATAGATGTATCTACAGCCGCACATATATTCTTGTCTTTTGAACGTCCTATGAACTTATTGCCTTTAGTTGCGGATGCTACTACCTCAGTACTATATACATCTCCTTCAATATTTAGCGTAACATCTATAGCGTTTACGCCATCAAAATACCTTGCCAACTTCATAGCTTTCTCCTTTGCATACTCCTTTGCCACTTCGTTAATTTCCTTGCTCCTGCTAAAAACTTTTACATTCATAGAAATTCCTCCTTTTTATCTAAAAGCCACTCGTTCATCTATCTTCCTAACGCTAATCGTTCTCCAGACCTCCTATCTAAAGCAGATATATTAAGAACCTTTTCTATCGTTGTCTTATAATCGTATTCGACACGATGGTAGGTAATTGTGTTGCCATCATACGTTACATAGCAAGAACGCGTATCACCGTCACGGGGTTGCCCTACCGAGCCAACGTTTATTATGTACTTCTTACCGCTTTCAAATGTGAATTTATTGTCGAAATCTGTTGGAGATAAGAATTTGCTATTCTCTGTTATTATCCCCGGGTCGTGCGTATGTCCTATAAAACACAATCTATCGAACCTGCTAAAGATATTTCTGATTTTCTCAGGCACCTCGTTACCAATCAAGTCAACAGTATCAGACCTCAATATATATTCCATAGTCGGGTCGCGTGGAGATGCGTGGACAAATAATGCCCCATCTACCGTGTGTGTCAACTTTAGATTATTTATAAACTGCCATCTACTGCGCTTTTTACTGCCACTTAATAATCCCGGCTTTAGCTGTGTCCTTGTCCATTCGATAGCCGATTTTGCGATTGGGTTAAATGCATACGCCTCTTTCAGAACCGCCTCATCGTGGTTACCCATTAGAACTACATCCCATTCACTCGCCATATCAACAACTTCGCCGGGGTTAGGTCCATATCCTACGAGGTCGCCGAGGCAGTATATCTTTTCTACGTTCTGACTTTTGATATGTTTTATAACTGTGGTAAGTGCTTCAATATTCGAGTGTATATCAGAGATGATAGCTATCATCTATTTTACCTTATCTAAGAAGATATTATACAAGATAATACTTGGTATTCAAGATAAAAGTGATGATGTGTTGGCTTTGCTACGGCATTACCTACATATAATCTTGAGTACATTTTCTCTCAGAATATTTCGCTTTGCTTCATTAGTCAAGGGAAGTTTTAAAAATGATTGGATATTAGTTCCCAAATTCCTTACCCCGGGTCCAGGCCAGTCAGAGCCGTAGAGCACTTTATCGGCTATCTTTTCAAGCTTTGGAAAATATTCGAGTAAACTTTGAGGTGGAACACTTGATATATCCATAAACACGTTTTTGTGCCTTCTGACCAAGAAAACCGCCGTCTCCATCCATATAGGTCTGCCACCGTGAGCGAGTATTATCTTTAGGTTTGGAAAGTCAACTGCTACGTCATCTATATAGATTGGGTCTCCGTATTTTGCACGGGCGGCTCTGAATATTGATGTCCCTGTGTGAAACATAACGGGTAATCCGTTTTCCTCCGCCTTCTTATATACGACTTCAAGCGATTTTAAGCCATCTCTATAAGCATTCGGATATGCGAGTTGATGAACAGAATGAATTTTTATTCCTTTAATCCCAATCTTTATAATCCTATCCATCTCCTTGCCTGCGTCCTTTGTAAATAGCGGATGTATTGAGCCGAATGGTATTATCCTCTTCGGGAATTGCTTCGCAGAGGCGACCGCATAGTCGTTCACCTCATCAGTAAATCCCATAATATCTGGGCTGACGTAGTTTATAGTCCACGCCTGCTCGATGCCCTGCTCGTCCATATAGGTGATAAACTTTTTCGTGTCATACATCAGTTCCATCATCCGAGCGGTGTCTTCGCTGCCCGCCATCGCCTTTAGTATTTCGGGCTTGAGCATCCGCCACGGCTGTTGGTGGATGTGTGCGTCTATGATGCCGTAGTTTACGTTAGCCATACTTTATTATAAACGATTGACATACATTCTATATTCGCTAAAATCACCCTGCAATGTTTTTCTAGCTCTACTTGTTAAATAAATAAAATTAGGAGGTGGAACAATATGAAAGCAATAAGATTTCACCAGCACGGCGGTCCAGAAGTTCTAAAGTATGAAGATGCACCAGAGCCAAAAATCGGTGAGCGTGATGTCCTGCTCCACGTGAAGGCGGCGTCAATCAATCATATCGATATGTGGTTGCGGCGAGGGATGAGAAGTGTGAAAATTCCCCTCCCCCACATACCGGGTAGTGATGCATCTGGTGTTATAGAAGATGTCGGTAGCGAAGTTAAGGACTTGAAGAAAGGTCAGCGTGTCCTCGTCAATCCCGGCTTCTTCTGCGGAAGGTGTGAGTTCTGCTACGAAGGGAGCGGTAGCTTGTGCGTCGAATATGATATTATGGGTGAGGGTGGCGACGGCTCTGACGCCGAATTTGTAAAGGTTCCTTGCAAAAATATAATTCCAATCCCCGACAATATGACTTTTGAAGAAGCCGCCGCAGTTCCACTCGTATTTCTTACAGCGTGGCGGATGCTTGTAACGAAGGCGAAGGTAAAGGCAAGCGATGACGTCCTCATACTCGGAGCGGGTGCAGGCGTCGGAACCGCCTGTATCCAAATAGCAAAACTATTCGGCGCCCGAGTATTCGTTACTGCAAGCAGTGAGGCAAAACTCGAAAAGGCGAAAGAACTTGGCGCTGATATCCTAATAAACTATGTGAAGGAGGATTTTTCTAAGCGCGTCCGCGAGTTGACAAACAAGCGAGGCGTTGACGTCGTCGTTGACTATATAGGAAAAGATACTTGGCAGAAGAGTTTACATTCACTTCGCAAGGGCGGTCGGCTTGTAACCTGTGGTGCGACAACGGGCTATGACCCTCAAGAAGATGTCCGCTATATATTTTTCCGCCAACTCGAGATACTCGGCTCTACTATGGGTTCTGCAAAGGAGATGGCTGACGTTCTGAAGTGCGTCTTCGCAGGGAAACTAAAGCCCGTTATATACAGGGTTATGCCGCTAAAGGACACCGCAGAGGCACATAAATTGATAGAGGGACGCGTGCCGTTCGGGAAGATTGTGTTGAGAGTATCCTAAATTATTTTGAGTTCACAAAGTTTGAGAGAGCAGTTATTGTTCATCTAAGAACTTCCAATTAGGATCGCGCGACTCCTCTGGTTTCGGGGGACGTACCCTAACTAAACAACTCTTATCAGATGCTCCAAACTTACAGAAGTTTATTTGGGCCTGCCGTAAGGAAGGAATATTTGCCCCTCCTTCGAAGTCAGGGTTGTCGTATTGTACGTTATCATCCTCCCAATTACAAACATCACATATATCAAACGTACCAGGAGGTTTCTCATCTAAAGTTCTGTACCCGCAACATGGACATGGATATTTCACTTTAATACCCCACCGCATAGCCATCCCTTCGTGGGTCGGCGCCGCCGAAAGCCATACCGTCCTCTGCGTTAAGCATAATCCCCTGTGCCCCGCCGAGTTCGATAGACCAGTCCCCTACCGCCATAACCTCGTGTCCTTTTGCCGTGAGTTTTCCCCTTACGTCTTGCGGAATGCGACCTTCCACAACTAACTTCGTTCCCTCTGTGCATTTGAATCGAGGTGCCTCTATCGCCGTCTGTATATCCATTCCGAACTCCAGCACATTCATAAGCATCTGCACAGTCGTCTGCCCAATCCCGAAACTGCCGGGCGTTCCTATTGATAAAAATGGTGTTAGCCCTTCTTTCCTAAAAACCTGCACAGGTGCAAGGGGTATCTCGAAACGTCTGCCGGGTGCAACTGTATTAGGGCTTTTACTCCCGACGTCCGTCTCGAACCAGTTTATAGCGTTATTGAGCAGGACGCCCGTTCCCTCTACGATTACGCCAGAGCCGAATATACTGCCATTCGTCTGGGTGGCGGAGACAATGTTTCCTTCCGTATCCACGACAGAAAAATATGTAGTTAAACCGGACGGCTTACCTGCCTGTACTGCCTCTGCCGTTTTATTTATATTATATCTCTCCCCCTCTATCTTTGCCGCCAGATTTGGGTTTATTAGTGCCAGATTTGGGTTTATTAGT
>MHYJ01000052.1 GCA_001828445.1 Planctomycetes bacterium RBG_16_43_13 | reverse complement strand
ACCGATACCGGACAATGTTCTCATAATACCGGAATACATAGAAGACATATTACCTGCCGCCTTAGAAATTATAATGGCATTAGAGAAAGTACCAGACGTGTCAGGTGAATGGAAAAGGCATCAGTGTTTCGCAAAACTTATCAAAAAATATCCCGATATAAGAAAAAGGGATTTGGCCTTAGCTATAGAGATAGTGGTGCAACAATATGATATTTGATTGGTCAACGCATATCGTGTCAACTCAAGGGCTTTATGCCGGAGCGGGGGCATATCGTGGCTCTAATTGGGTAATAACATATGTAGATGCTGGAATTCCAATAGATGTTTGTGGGTCAATGAATTTATGTATGCACATGAAAATGTGTTGGGTATTATTTATAATTATTTTATAGGAGGTTTTTAAATGGCTAATACTTTTGGGGCAAGGATAAGTTTAGATACATTCACAGCGGCAATTGATGTCAATTCGAGCTTTGGTTATAAGGCGGGTACCATGCTTAAGGTTAATTCGATAGAATGGCAAGAACCATCTACGGCAGCTCATACGGCACTCATTACAGACGATAGGGGACATGATGTATTTAATGAAACTTGCGTTACTGCAAATCAAAGTATTATTAAATATTTTCATGGTGCATGGATACAAAACATAAAGATTGCGATAAGCGGTGTTGGCTCAGGCGCAATCGTTATAGTATTGGAGTAACAATGAAAAAAACAGTCAAGATATTAATATTCATCATTGCATTGATGATCAGCACATCCGCATATTCAGAGGTGACAGTTAAGAAGGGCGCTACCAGTCAGTTAGCGGAAGTCTACGTCACACACTCCACAACAGGCGCAGGATTAACCGGATTGGTTTACAATGCTGCCGGCCTTACCTGTTACTATTACCGTTCCGGTGCGGCATCATCAACTGTCATATCCCTTGCCACGATGACGCTTGGTACATGGGCAACCGGCGGGTTTATCGTAGTAGATGGAACCAATATGCCGGGTATGTATCAGATAGGTATCCCTAATGCCGCTTTAATCACAGGTACCGAAGGTGTGAAACTTTACTGTCAGGGTGCGGCAGATATGAAACAATTGATAACTACCGTGAATTTGGTAGACAACATAGAGTCAGATACTTATACCAGAATAGGTACCGCCGGTGCGGGTCTCACTAATATAGATTTACCAAATCAGACTATGGACATTACGGGCAGCATATCCGGATCAATAGGGTCTGTAGGATCAGGGGGCATTACAGCGACATCTATAGCCACTGATGCTATTACAGATACAAAAATAACTGATACGCTGGAAAAACGTATGGGATGGGTCGCCGCTATTGACTTAACAAGTAACGCCGGTACATTCGTATTATCCCTTAACTCAGAGGGTGTATCCGTCACGAACCAATTCAGGGGGATGAAGTTATACTGCGGTAACGAGTCAAGGGAAATAGTTGCATCGGCAAGCGGAACTCCGGACACTGTCACTACTGAACCGTTTAATCCCTGGCCGGCGGCTCCAACGTCTTCAACGTGTACGGTGAGGAATTAATGCGTAACGCTTCGGATTGGGTGGATAGCATACAGAAAGGTAAGGACATTGTCTATTGCCTCCAGTTTTCAACTGCATATGACAGAGTAACGGCACTTATGGAGTTTTACCCGGAAGTTAAATGTCTAACTCATCGAATCATCGGGGAATTATTAGGCTTACAAAGGGAAACAGTATCAAGGGTCATGAACGCTGAAGGCATATATAGAAGGGTGGCATGAAGTATATCGTAATCGCATTAATCATGCTGTTGCATGTAGAAGTTCATGCAGAAAGCGTTACCGTTACATGGGATAATCCAACGACAAATGATGATGGTTCACCTATAGAAAACCTGTCAGGGGTTAAGCTGTATTACGCTACCTCTGCTAATTATCCAACATTTACCATGATTGACGTTGGATATACGTCATGCTATGTACTTAGGAATCTTTCGGTAACCGGTTATTACATAAAGGCAACAGCATACAATACGTCTGCAATGGAAAGTGTTTACTCAAACCAGGTATATAAAAACGTTTCTTCAGGCCATAAAGGCAGTTGCTTTAAGAATATTTCATCATCTGACAATAAAGTCAGAGGTAACGTATCTGGTGGATTCGGAGGAGGGTTCAGGTGAGGAAATTAATCATAGCATTATTAATTCTGATCATACCAACAGTAAGCCATGCGCTGGATAAAAAATTAGGTGCTACGAATTGTTTCAAACTCGGCATATTCGATATATCAAGCAAAGGTAACGGCGGTGCGGGACTTGACGTAGTTACGGCATTCAGCGATTTCGCCATAAAAATCCAATGCGGCGACAATGCAGTAACCACGATGGACGAAACCGGCGATACGGTAGCAGACGAAGGCGGCGGTTATTATTATGTCTGTACGAATGATGCCATCACCAGCAATAACGAAGAGGAATGTCTTGCATGGACAATTGGCGAAGGTACATACCTCGACATGATTGCAAAGACACCTGTTAAATTTAAGGCCATAGGGCAGACGATGGATGTACTCCTTGCGCCAACGGTAGCAGGTAGAACCCTTGATGTGACCGCAACAGGTGAGGCAGGGGTTGATTTTGATAATATCGGCGGTACATTAGGTGCTGTGGAAATAGCTGACGACATTATTACAGCGGCAAAGATTGCGGCATCTGCCATAACGGTCAGCGAGGCACCGAACCTTGACGCAGCCATATCAACCAGGCTTGCCCCAACGGTTAACGGAAGAACTTTAGACGTTTCTGCAAGCGGCAGCATAATAGGCATAGACCCAACATCTCATGTAAATTGCGATATAACAGCCGCTACATCTGAAACGAGTTTTACTGTAGCAACTTGTCTCAGTCAGGATGGAGGATCAATCACGCTTGCGGCTAATTTATGGCGGGGTACTATCTGGCGTTTCTACACTAATGGCGGGTCGGCGTGCAACATCGTAGACCAGAAGGTTATCATAGACACATTCACCGTTGGCGGAGTCATCGGGGCAGGTACAATCGCCCCTATTGCGACACCGAACACATCTAATTGCGGGATATATAACCCATGAGCATAGGCATGTTACAGGAAGGTACAGAGCTACAGCAACGGCAGGCCATAGACGCTGGCATAATTGATAAGGATACGTTCTTTGAGGGCTTCTGGTCATTTAAGCCGACATGGATATTCCAGCAGTTCATCAACAGGCCGGAGAAGATTATTGCATACCTGACTGGTAATCAAAAAGGAAAAACTTGTGATGTTGCATATTCCTATGTCTTACGCATAATGGGCATGCACCCTGTAGAAAAGAAAAACATGAGGCCGGATAACCCAATCAGAACATACCGGTTCGCATCCGAAACCCTACCCACTGATTCAGATGGAGGAGAAGTAAAAAACACTCAATACCCTGAATTCATGAAATGGCTACCGAAACATCTGATCAAGAAGGACATCACGGCACGGCGTCCGGTAGTGGACATATACGATCCTCAGGGTGGGCCGGAGATTCATATTGACTTTTCATCTTTCGGACAGACTACTCAATCTCAGGCTGGTCAGAAACGGGCATCGGTTTGGATAGATGAATCAAGTGGTAAAGAATTTTACGAGGAACAATTGCCGAGATTATTAGCTGCCGATGGCGACCTCATATATTCTCTTACTCCTGCCGAATATGTCGGATTTGAATTTGACGAGTTTTTTGAACGTGCATCGGTTTATATTAGAACTGAAGCAGTTAGAAAAAGGATGAAAGAACGATATGGCAAAGAATATCCTGAAATAGAATATCGTGATGGTTCGGATATTGCCGTCTTGATGGCAGCTACAGATGATAATCCGATATTAAACAAAAAAGATGTAGACGCAATGTTTGATTTACTTGCTGACCCCGATACTGTTGATATAAGACGTTACGGCCTATTCCGTCAAGCCTCCGGCCAGATATTTAAAGACTTCGATGTTCGTACTCACGTCATATCAGCCAATCAATATTTCCCTCAGTGGGTACCTCACGGCTGGATGCACGCAAGAGGCATAGATTATCATGAGCATGTCCCGTGGGCGTGCCTGTTTGCAACGCAGAGTCCCAATAACGAAGTGTTTGTATATGATGAACTTAACCCATCCCCGGAGACAATGGTGACATTACAGATTGCGCAGATACTTGCAGGGAAAAGTAAGGATTACAAATATTACTTAAGCCTCATTGACCCGCTTGCCGCAAAGAAGCAGAGTAATACCGGACTATCTACCATTGACGATCTTAACAGGATATTCAGTCAATTTAGGAAAGAAGGTACCTGCACCGGCGGTTACTGGCAATCATGGGATACGAAATCAACCAGGGGCCGGGAAGAGATACGCACCAGGCTTAGAAACTCTAAACTATGCGGTAAACCATTCAATAACAGGATCATAAAGGATGGCGTAGCAACATATCTGCCGACACTCTGGATACTGGATAATTGCCACAAAACCAAAGAATCGTTTAAGAACTGGAGAAAAGAAGAATGGAACAGCCGGGAAGCCTTGCTGACTAAAGACGAAAAGGATAAGCCGCAACAGCGGTTCTCTCATTTCCCTATGGTAGTAGAGGCACTATTTAAGCATCCGGCGTTTGCAACGGCTAATCATAATGAACGGATATTAAAGGATAGAGACCCGCAACATAAACATTACTTCCAGAAGGAGGCCTATGGAAGATAAGCATAAGTACGATATAAACGTTGAGAACTACCTTGCCACACTGATTATTGATGGCGAGTATAAGACGTCAAATAGTAACAAGACTGTGGATAATAATGATTTTGACGCCTCCATTGACATGTTGGAGTGCATAAGAAGTGAGAAAAACGTAGATTGGATGTCTGATATCTTTCTTCCTGAATTCCCCTCTATTCTTATGACTGCTGCCGGAGGCTGGGCGAACCAGTATTTTAAAACCCGTGACTTTATCGAAGTGAAGTTAGAGGGCGATAATCCGAAAGACATTGTAAAGGCACGAGGCGCAAAGAAGTTAATCAATAAAACATTAAACCAGAAAGACATATATCATTACCATAAATACATCCGGGGCAGATTAATTAATGCGCTTGCCGGCCAGGTCTACGCTGTCTGCTGGTGGGAGCAGGAAGTAAAACAGGTCATCACCGGCTATCAGCCGTCATACAGTCAGGATGCCGATGGTAACCTAATTACTTCACCTAAGCCCATATACGGCGAGAAGGTCATTACGGATCGGTTCAATTACGATATAGTTGATCCTCGTAATGTATTCACGACAAACGAGTACTCATATTCCATACAGGAGAAAAGCGCTGTCATTATCCGATCTGAGAAAACATATGAGGAGTTAGCTGAAAGGGCAGAGGCGAACAACTACATCAACCTCGATATCGTCAAGGAATTAATAAAGGGTAATAGTTCCGCACAGGAAACCCAGACATCACAGGAGACGTATAACAAGGATGACAAGAAACAGAAGGACGCGAAACCCGCATCGAAAACATTCGACACATTAGAACGATTCGGCAAAATGTGGTGTAAGGTTACAGAACGTGACGAGAATGGCGATCCCGTATCTGTCGAACCTGCATATGACACGTTAGGAGCATTACCTGACAATGCAGAATTACTTGAGACTATTATCACCTTTGCGGTCATAGGCTCAACGAAAGTGTTAGTGCGATTCCAGTTATGCCCATACAAGGACTCTAAAGGCAGACATTACAGGCCGATCATAAGGGGTTGGTGCTATATCCATCCGACGAAGGACACAGGCCTATCCGATGGTAAATATCTAAGGGAGCTGCAGGTTGCACTTAACGACACATTCAACCTGTCAAACGATAGGGTAAAACTTGCTACCATGCCGACATTGATAGGGCGGAAATATGCGCTGGAAGATAATCAGACAATATACTTCGAGCCTGAGCATGTCATGGAAGTAGAAGACCCCATGTCAGACCTTAGAGAGCTTGTAATAAAGGATGACGTAAGCGGAGCATTGAACCAGATGGCAATGTTAAAGAACTCCATGCACCAGATTTCAGCTAAATTCCCTACGACGATGGGCGATGTACCGGAGAACTCGTCTACCACGGCCACAGCGGTTGTAGGGGCTGACAACAAGGCAGGGTTAAGGGATAACTTTACCGATCTTACCTTTGAATATACCTTCCTCATAGACCTGTACCAGATGATCCTTAATATGTCATATCAGTATATGCGTCCGGAGACAGCGTTACAGGTTATGGGTGATGATGCTTACGAGTTCGACCCCGATGCAGACTATTCGTATACACCGCTGTCGCAGAATATTGAAAATGAGTACAATAAATACCGGAAAATCACGTTGATTGATCAGATGCTTGGAAGAGTTTCGAACGTACCGAATCCGAACACAGCCAAACTGCTTAACTATCTGCTATCGAAGGCATTTGAGTTGTTAGGCGATAACTTCCCTGATTACAAGAATCATCTGCTTGATGAAAGTTATGCACCGCCGGAGCAAGGTGGGCAGACGGCAGGCAATCAGCCAACAGATATGGGTAGTCAGCCGACATCTAATCAATCTGGTATGCCTATGAGTAATATGGAACAATATACAAGGGGGGTGTAAGTGACACCATTAGAAGACATTGCAGGGTTCCTATCCAAGTCAGGTAAACGTGGGGCGCAGACGCTTGATATTTTAGGCAAGTACCATCCATTCGTTACCGCCGTATCATCTACTATAGGATGGGAATTACTCAAGGACGATATTCAAAGACACGGGGAGCTTTTAGAGAAGATCTACAATGAGCAGTCAAGCCCGCAGGAATTGGCAGAGTTCAGGTATTTAAAGTTACGAATAAAGAAAGTATCCGAACGGATAACTATTTACCTTGACAAAATGAAAGAAATCAGGTAGATAGATAGCTAATGTTTCATTTTGAAACACAGGACAGAATATGGAGATTGTAAAAAACTTCTCAACGGTCAATAGCGACATAGATATGTGTGACCATTTCCGTGGCATTAAGCATACAACATCAATGGGAGAAATTTGGGAAAAATCTGTCTGGATTGTGCCATATGTTGTTATCGCCTATAATGAAGCTGGCTATAATTCTACAGCTACTTGCCTCGAATGTATTGTTCAAGAAGCTGTATCTCTTGGGTTGTGTATTAGCCTTGATGGTGCTAAAGAGGCCGCAGAATTCGAATCTATGGTTAATGGAGATGAGTAACGATATACGTAAAGTAATCATAGACACACTCAGGCAACTGAAGGGACTTGAGACTAAACTTAAAGAAATTTTAGATACCATAAAAGCCTAAGTTATAAAGTATCACGTATTAACCAGGGGCCATACTTGAGGACAGAATCCTCATCTATGGTCTTTTTTCGTTTCTAAGGAGGTTTTACAATGGAAGATAACAACGCAACAGAGGGCCTTGCCGCTGATGCTACCGTTACCGATTCGTCAGTAACCGATGAAGCATTAACTGCCGCTCTTGAAGGCAAAGAGACTTCCGAACAAGCGGCTGCCGAAAAGGCTACGGAAGCCGAGCCTGAAGGTCAAGACGACGATCATGCGGAAAAGACACGTCTTGGACGGAAGGTAAAGAAGCTCGAAGATGTCATGGTCACAAAGGCAGAGTTCAGTCAGTTAATGAATAAACTCGATACCTTCATGACCAGGCCAGCCGAGCAGGTAAGCACTGAGCAGGTTGATATGCCGGAATATGTTACCACCCCTGATGATGTGGAAAAGGTCATACAGGCACGGGAATCCCGGCAGAGAAACGAGCAGGAAACTTACCAAAGAGCCTATGTATCGCAGATGGTATCTATGAGTAACGGCAACGACGCACACGATGAAATAGTCAAGGAAATGATGGCTAATTTCAATGTACGCAGAACCGGCAACCCTCAGATAGATGCCGAATTAAATTACACCAAAGCACAAGCCGCTGTATTGTCAAGAGGCGTTACAAGGACAGTGCCTGTCAAGGGCGACACACCTGTAGCCGCAGGGGTAACTCACGGGAATACGAATACGCAGCATAAAACAGTGTTGCCGAAACTAACTCCCGAAGCAGAGAATTTCGTGGCATACATGAGGCGTCAGGGCATGTCAGACGAAAGCATAGCGGAAGCACTTTCGGAAAAATAGGGGATAACGAGAATTGTCTACCGAGGAAGAAGAAATAACCGCAGCCGGCGCCGCTCTTTCGCCACCGTTTATACCTGAGCCTGAACTACCACCGGCGCCCGATCCGATATTTTCTACGGATTCACCCATTACAGCACCTGCCTATAATCGCAGAAGTGGTGGTATGGGGCTGAACGGTTCAAGGCATGTCAGGTACAGTCAGCGTCGGGTCAGAAGAGAAAAGCGTACCATCCAGCTATATGGCGAAGGTGACGATGCAGGTAAATACTTCCGATGCTGGAACTGTGGCTTTATCTGTAACATAGACAGGGATGCGCTTGGCGATGGAGATGGTAGGTCATATACAGAGTTCGGCGTTACGACAGAACCGTTATATCCGGTGAACGATGGCGGGCCGCCACATGCGGCAGTACTTAAGGGTATTAACGAATACCATACAGTATCGTTACATGATGGCTACCAGTTAGGCGGTACAGGGTGCCCGTTGTGTCATACGCTCAATTGGAGAGGTTAGAAATTTATAAATTAATAAGTAAAGGAGGCGATCAATATGGGATTTAAAATAATTCACGGGAGTCAACAGAAACTTTGGGCGCCCATCACGTATCAGGACACTATTTACGTTGGTCAGATAGTTAAGTGTCAGACCGATGAAGGTGTTATTCCGTTTGGGGCGGCAGCTGGGGTGGCAGATACGACAGCATTAGGGATACCGTTAGGTGTAGTAGTTGGAACAAACAACAGGAATCCACTATTTAACACCACGTACAACACTCAGTACATTACCGATGCTTCACCACTTGCGTCAACTACGGAATTTATAGGCGTGGAAGGCCCCTGGAATAAGGGCGAGCAAAGGGCTATGGTGCAGATAGAGCTTATTACACCAGAAACAATACTTCGGGGACAGTTGTTTAAGACAACATTCGGTGTGGCTATGGATGTTGGCACGGTAACCACCGGTGATACGAATGGAGTATCCTGCACAACCGGGACATTGGTAGCAAGTACAGCACAGCTGGCCACGCTATTCTTCAGGAGTGGAGCCAACAGGGGTGCATACAGGGTGCTTGACAATACTTCAGCAACTGCTCAGACATGGGATACCCCTACATATGCAGCCGTAGCGGTAGGTGATACTTGCGTCAAGGCACCAATAAGGTATTTAGGGCCTGCTTACGCAGATTTCGATGCAGAATCAATGTTCATAGATGCAGCGGCTACTTATGCCACTAACTATCATGTCATTGACGTAATCAGACTTGACCTTAGTGTACCAGGTGGCGAGTATGTAGATTTCAAATTCAATGCAGATCATTTCTGCTTAAAGAGAGCATAAAGGGAGGTGATATAATATGGCGGATGTAACTACATCGTCTCAATTACAGAGACTATTAGACAAGCGGTTACGTGAAGTAGCCGATTTCGAAAAACTTTACCCGAACCTAAACCCGATGATACCGAAGCTATTCAGGGAATTTCCTTCTGATGCGGCATTCGAGGAGTTCTATTCAGTCGGGTCATTACCGGATCATCAGAGATTCACAGGGAAGATACCATTTGTAAACAGGAGTCCAGGGTATCATATCAAGATTGAACCTGCTGAATATGCTCTCGGTCGTCAGATAGAACGGAAATTCCTTGATGATAAGAAATATTCCGTATTCGATGACGAAGCCATAGGGTTGATGAACTCTGCCGGAAGGACTATGGAGAAAAGTGCTGCCGAAGTATTTAACGGCGCATTCAGTACGGCATTTCAGTTCCAGACTAATGAGGAAGGCGTAGCCCTTTGCGGATCTCATCGGACGAAATCCGGCACCAGTACAACAACGGGGTTCTCCAATGCTGGCACTTCAGCAATGAATAAAACATCGGTAGCGGCAACAAGGATACTTATGAGGCAGTTCAGGAACGATGTTTCGGAACGTATCGAAATGTCAGATAACTTCGCCCTCGTAGTCCCCGATGCTATGGCGGATGCAGCCTACGAGCTGGTTAATACCCCAAAGGGTATGGACTCTGCCGAAGGCAATGTTAACCCACAGTATAAACGGTATCAGGTCATTCCATACGCAAGGCTTGATGATAACGATACCAATAACTGGTTCATGGTGAACTTGGACTTGATGAAGAAGATGTTGATATTTATCAAGAGGATCAACCCTGAGACTAAAACTCAGATTGATTTCCATACACTTAATACCATGATCTCAAGTTATATGAGATATGGTGCAGGCACCACGGAGTGGAGATTTCTGTACGGGATGGCAGTAACTTAATTTAACCCTCCTACCAGCGGGGTAGCAATATCCCGCTGGTAGGTTACTATTTACTGGTTGGAGGTAAATAAATGACTAATTTTAATCATGGAGTAAAATCTTTCGGCGTACCTGTACTCCCAGGTATAGGAGGCAATGTCTATACTGGCAATGTGTTTTTTGTAGATAGTGGCAATGTAGATGGCGATGATTCGCCTTCTGCTGGGACGAAACAATATCCATTCACCACAATAGATTATGCGGTGGGTAAATGCACTGCCAATAATGGTGATTTGGTTATAGTCATGCCAGGACATACGGAGACTGTAATAGCGGCGGCAGGGCTTGACCTTGATGTTGCAGGTATCACACTTATAGGTGTTGGTAATGGCTCTGATAGGCCGACAATCAATTTTACTACCGCAGTCGGGGCAGACATGGATGTAGATGCTGCAAATATCACTATGTATAATTTTCTATTTACTGGTGGGTTTGATGCACTTACCGGCCCCATAGATGTTAATGCCGCAGATTTCCAGTTAATCAATTTCGAGACAAGGGATGTTACCGGACAGGCAACTGATTTTATTGTGACGGATGCCAATGCTGACAGGCTATTAATTGATGGATGGATGCATAGGGGAGCAGCGGCAGCAGGTGCAGATACTGCAATAACCATAGTAGGTGGAGATGATGTTATCATCAGGAATTTCAGCATTTATGGCAATTTTGCAGTTGCAGCAATAGAAAATGTCACCACAGCGGCAGTACGAGCTACGATAGGCGGCGGCGATGGCTACAATTACATTTGGACGGCTAATGCTGCTGATGTATGCGTGACGATGGTAGCGACTGCTACAGGCTTTATCGGCCCGAATATTAATGCGATGTTGACTGATAATGCAGCCAATATCACAGAGGCATTCGTAGGTGCAGCAATGCAGTTTATGCAGCCTATAAATATTTGTAACCTTGCTGGTGAGAGTTCAATGTTTACAAATATCACAGCAAGCACGGACGCTTAAATATGGTTTTCACGGGGCCTGTCATTTCCGGCAGGCCCTTTATTTCAAGGAGGATTTACATGGCAAAGGAAGATTTAGAGTTCTACGGTAAAACAGACAGGGACAGGGACGGTAACATAAGCTCAACGCTTCCCGCATGGTATTTCGACACGAAGATAGATACCATGAAGGAGAACATCCAGCGTAAGGAAAGCGCATTGGAACGTGGAGATGTGCCCTCCGATTACGTCTACCAGACAAGGGAAGACTTGAAACGTGATAAGGAACGGCTTGATTCCATTGAATCGTCAAGGCCGAGGCCGAACGATGTTCAATCTGATTATTTGGGCAAGAACTATAAGGACATGAAATCTGCTATCTCTGAGTCCATGTTTACACGGGAAGACATGCAGCGAGGTTTTGCCGATGCGCATGAGGAAGCGCGCCGGATGGTAAAACCCTGCATTAAGGTTGACCCTGAACTTGCAAGGAAATGCGGTATATCCACATCTGACGGTATGGTCAGCAGGAATGATGCGTCAAAAATATTGAAAATCGTTGGCAAGTCTATAGGTGAGGAAACCAATATCGAACGATTCAGGAGATTAAAGTAATTGGATGGGTACACCCTGCTTAGAGAACTCAGGGTATTATTGGGTGAGCCGTCAAACGGATCATTCTTAGATGACAGGACATCATACGATTGTCTGTACGAAGCGGCAAAAGAGTTATGTCAGAGGACACGTGCGCTAACTTCCGCTCAGACGATAACCACAGTTGCCGAGCAGACCACATACAACCTGAACCCCGATTTTCTGTCACTCTATTTATCGGATAACGAGAATGATTATGTTATAAAATACAATGACGGCTCATCCAATACGTTTCTAAGGCATAGGGATTACGATGGTATAATCCTTGGCGATAATACTACCTCTCAGACCGTCCCTGATAGTTTTACCATTATAGACGCTTCCGGCATATCTCAGCTTTCTGGTTCGACCACAAATACATCAGGATCGTCCAACGGCGAGACTACATTAACCGATTCGTCTGCCAATTTCATAAATGTTGCAGCAGGTGATTATGTCCACAACCTCACCGATGGCAGTCATGGCGTAGTGGTATCGAAAACATCATCTACGGCCCTCGTCTGTGCGTTATTCGATGGTGCAAACAATTACTGGGTCTATGGGAATTCGTACATTATCACATTTAACGGACGATTCGCATTACTACTTGACCCTCCTCCATCTACGGCAAGCCATACCATCACCGTTAATTATATTCAAATGCCGACACCTGTATATTCACCGTATAAATCATATCGATTTGCACCGGACTATAAAGAGGCCCTGATTTACTATGCGGCATTTAAGTACAAGTACCGTGATCGTGAACCCGATTTCGGCGATAGATTATGGAAACATTTCGATGCACGAGTCAGAAGTATTACCAGGGATACCAGGCAGGCTAAAGTCCAGGGTGGGTACAGGGTAAACCTTATCAAGCCTGCTAACCGTTCAGGAACGAGGAGATGATGTGGCTGACAAAGAACGTAATCCCGTTCCCATACCATTAACCGGCAGATGGCGAACGAGTGTAGACGGTACGCAACTATCTGAAGGCGATTTCCAGGTATTGACCAATATGCGTTATACCAATGCAGGTATCAGGTCTGTATCTGGCATGACGAAGATTAACCCTTCTACAGCACTTACATATCCGTTAATTCGTGCAGCGCATCACTTTGTAAAAGATGAGCCCTCGGAATCTCATCTGCTTGTCCAATCATGGAATAGCGGGGGGACGGCATCTAAAATATATCGGAATGATACAACTATCCCCTCTCAGGGAGATTTCAATACTACAGCATTATATACTGAAAGCTCCGGTGCGGGGATCGGTACGTTCTCCAATGCGCCCGATGGATGCGTAGCGTATTGTAATGGTAAAGAGTCCCTGATCTGGGGTGGCGATGAATACCGTTGCGGGGCGTTCTTTAACTTCAAAGGCGCAGATGAATTTGTATATAATTACTCTAAGGCTGTCAGTAATACACTGCAAACCGCAGGCAATATAGCTATACTAAAACAAGCGTCAGCCGCTCCAACTACTACAGTTAGGCTTGGTTCTGTATTACCGATTCGGGCTATAAAGTTTTACGTCAAGGTTGCCAATGCTACCGCTGCCGTAGCAGGTATATCTGTATGGGCTGGCAGCTCATATCACGCAGTGACCAATATGGTAGACAACACATCCGTATCAGGTAAGGCATTAGCGCAAACAGGTACTGTCACCTTTGATTCTACGGTTGCAGTTGCAAAGATCAGTATACTGTACAATATCGCAGCGTATTGGTACACGATTACATGGACAGGATTAGATCAGGACGTAGAAATATATTATGTAACTGTTGACGTGCCAATGCAGCCCATCAAAGATATATGGAATGGATATATCCGGCAGATATATGCATTCTTTGAATATAGCAGTTCTATATACACGGATGCAACATTTAACGTCATTAACGATTCCTATGTAAACGCTGACCTTACCACGTATAACGAACTGGACTCCCTTGCAACATCTGGGTATATAGTGGCTGGGTTCTTAGAGCCGCAAATGGGGCTCAGGGTTAAACTTGTCCCTAAGCATGTTAATACAACCGCCGCCACTACCGCTACCGTGTCTTATTGGAATGGGGTTGCATGGGGGACTGTTGGGACTATAAGCGACGGAACCAAAGCCAACAGTATCAGCTTTAATCAAAGCGGCTTAATTACATGGCAGGCTATTACTCCTGGAGGAGAGCAAACCACAAGCATATCAACAAACGAGAACCCTTTATATTATTACAAGATAAGTTTCGATAAGGCATTGTCAGGGGATGTGCAGTTGTATTATATCGGCGGCATACCGGCACAGAAACAGGTATCGAACTATAAATTCCCCATCAATTTCCATAACCGGCTTTGGCTATGCTCAGATCAGTCAGGCCAAAGAAATAAGATCACGGCATCATCTACGAACACCGTGAGCATATTTAATGGTTCAGATACGGCAGATTTCTTCCTGGGTGATAATATGGACATAATCGCAGGTGGGGCACTTTACACAAGGTACGGTTCATCATTATACGAGAACTTGATGTTATGTAAAGAAGAAGAGACCTGGCTTATTGACGGTACATCACTTAATACTTACGCACTATATAAGATTTCAGATCAGTATGGTTGCGTAGCAAAAGACACATTCCAGATTTGCAGTATCGGGTTCGAGATTGCTCAAGGCATAAACAAGCATGTAGCAATCTGGCAGGCGGCAGGTGCCATCGTTATATTCGATGGGTCAAGTGTCATACCGATACATTTAGATATTGAAAACGTGTTCGATCCGACAAGTTCGCTAACGATAAACATATCCATGATACATAAGTCAGCGTCACTCTACGATGAAGCAAAGATGGAATATCATTGGTTGTGGGCTTCAGGGTCTAACACGACATTAAACAAGGAGTACGTGTTCGACCTGCTCAGGCGTAAATGGTTTGAGATTGATAGAGGGTCAGGTAAATATCTTCAGTTAGGCATATCAGTATCTGACGGTAACGGCTACAAGTACGTCTATGGCGCAATAGACTCTGGATATTTGGAACGCTTAGAGTACGGCACTACATTTGACAGCAATAATATTACCTCACAATTTGAGACACCGGATATACCGCTCGGCGGCTGGAACAATGAGGTAATATTACGCAATATCAGATTGATTGCTAAGTCCAAAGGAACAACTGTGAACAGCGTGATTATGACTCATTACGGTGACATGGCAATATCAGGGACGACTATCGGCAGTTTTTCTGTAACAGACACTACTCATAGGGTGGTAAATAATATGAAGTCTATCAATACCGGGCCGCATACGTTTCACCGGTTCGCTTGCAGCATGACCACAAATGATGAGAATATAGGGTTTGAGCCTATAGGCTTAGAAGTATTCTGGAAACACGTTAGAGAAAAGATAATGTAAGGAGGATATTATGGCAAGCACAGCTCTCGATCCCTATTATTACCAATCCCGGTTACGGGAATTACAAGGACAGAAGGAACTCACTACCGGCAGGGGGCTTACTCAACCTGAAACAGAGTCAATACTGAATGCGGAATTATCACAGAGATATAACGCTGAGCTTAGCCGTCAGCAGATTGCGAATCAGGAGAAGATACAGGAAAAACAGATAAAGATGCAGGAGGATGCTGCAAAGTCAGCGAATCAGGCAGCAATGGTCAGCGGTGTCGGGCAGTTGGCTTTAGGTGGGGCATCTACTTATGGTTTAGGCGTACAGCAGGGATGGTGGGGTGGGACTGCTGCTACCACTACTACGCCGGCAATTACAACTACCGCCACAGGGGTTGGTGCAGGTACAGGCGTTACTGCTGCTGGCGAAGGTGCGGGGATAGCTTCTATAGGTGAAGGAACATCTGCTTCTATGGGTGCGGGTGCAGGGACAGGAGCCGGCGGGGGTGGCGCAGGGGCGGGTGGCGGTATGGGTGCAGCCTCTATCGTAGGACTCATCCTTGCCTCGGCAGCATTTGCCGCAGGGCATACGGAGTTAGCACGGAAAGACGATACATGGTATGGGTCAACAGTGGCGGCTGGTTCACCCTGGAAAGATCAGAAGATGGGACAATGGGGAGGATTCCTCAATGTTGTTACCGCGCCATTCTTCCCTGAAATGCTTACCTGGGGGATGATCATGAAAACTGGTACTGGGAAAAAGGTCTTAGGCGAAATTAACAGAGCTGGAGATAAATGGGGCTTACCTGGGTTTGGTCAATAGGAGGACATTATGGGGACATTCTTAGAAGCACTCGGCAGATCGCAGGCAGTCAGCACTACTATATCGGGTGTGCAGACTATGCAGCAGAATAATCTTGCTATACAGAACGCCAAAACAACGCAGGCTAT
>MHYJ01000051.1:8256-8845 GCA_001828445.1 Planctomycetes bacterium RBG_16_43_13 | reverse complement strand
AGCTATTTTAAGAGATCCCCTCTTACTTGCATAAAACTAACTATGGGCGACAACGCCATCTTCGCCCCGCGGTGCACCATCTTCGTCTCCTCGCACAGAAACGACTCCATCCGCCTCGCTTATATGGTCGGGCAGACCCTCTTCAAACGCAATGACAAACAGCCCGGCCCAGAGCTAAAACTCGTTTACATCCCCGAATGGCAGGAGAAAGACAGACAAATCCTCGCCTTCCCCGAAATCGGCGTTACCTACGTCCTCGGCTCCGACTACTACGGCGAGGCGAAAAAGGGATTCCTCCGCACTGCTATGTGGCACGCAAAAGAACAAGGTATGCTCGGCATCCACGCAGGCACGAAAATCCTCCACGCACGCGACACCAAATCAGGCAAACTAAAACGTTACGGTATGATAATATTCGGTCTCACAGCCACAGGCAAAACCACACACGCCTGCCACAACCACGGGCTTACCTCCAACGGCGAGCATATAGAAATCGCTCAAGACGACTTCAACGCATTTCGCCCCGACGGCTCCTGCTTAGGCACAGAGCGCGGATTTTACGTCAAGACGGACGGGCTAAACCCGGAAT
>MHYJ01000051.1:0-8186 GCA_001828445.1 Planctomycetes bacterium RBG_16_43_13 | reverse complement strand
ACCCTCACAGGCAACGGCAGGTGCATCATACAAAAGAAGGACTTGGGCGAGTGCGCCAGCAGTTCTCCCAACGTCCCACCTCTAAGCGAGATGGACGGTCTCATCATCGCATTCATCACCCGCCGAAACACCGTAGTCCCCATCGCGTCCAAACTCACACTGCAACAAGCCGCCGCCGCATTTATGCTCGGGGAATCTATAGAATCTACAGGCGGAGACCCGAAGCGGGCAGGCGAATCCGTCAGAGAGGTCGGCACAAATCCGTTCATCGTCGGCGACTTCGCAGAGGAGGGCAACATCTTCTACAATTTCATCAAAACCCATCCCGATAAAATACAGTGCTACCTCCTCAACACAGGCGGCGTGGGTGAAATCAGAGAAAAAAATCCCGACGGCACCTCAACTATAAAACAGAAGGTTCTTCGTGTAGAGATTGCGGAGATGGCTTCTATCATTCGTGGTATAGCGAGGAGTTCTATACAGTGGGTGTCAGAGCCATACTTCGGCACACTCGTCCCGGCAGGCGTTGAGGGCGTAGATATGAATAAATTCAATCTCACAAAATTCTACAGCAGTGAGCAGATTGAGAACTACGTCCGCACGCTCAATAAGGAGCGCACGGAATATTTGAGAAGTTTTTCTGGTCTTGACAAAGATATTGTTAATGCCGTAAAATGAGAAACTACAACAATGTATAACATATGACAACAACGCTCCTCTCCGCCGATATCAGCGGGCTAAAGCACATAGCCAGCGGCAAGGTGCGGGACATCTTCGACCTTGGCGCTCAGCTCCTAATAGTTACCACCGACAGAATATCCGCATTCGACGTCATCCTGCCGAATGGCATCCCGCACAAAGGAGCAGTTCTCACCGCAATCTCGGAGTTCTGGTTCGGATTCGTCCAACGACTCGGAATAAAGCATCACCTGATAACCTGCGATATCAGTAAAATAAATCTACCAACTGACTACTCAAATCTCACAATTCTTCCTGACCACTCACAACTCACCACTCTTCTCGGCAGGAGTATGCTCGTAAAGAAGGCGACACCCTTCCCCGTCGAGTGCGTAGTGCGGGGATATTTAGCCGGCAGTGGCTGGAAGGATTATCAGAGAACGGGAGCGGTCTGCGGCATCACACTGCCAAATGGTCTGCGAGAGTCGGACAAATTCGCAGAGCCAATCTTCACACCCGCCACGAAGGCACAAACAGGACACGACGAGAATATTTCGTTCGATGAGATGGTCAAGGTTGTGGGCAGAGAGACGGCTGAGACACTTAAAAAATACAGCATCACAATATACAAGGCGGCGGCGGACTATGCACGTATGAAGGGCATCATCATCTGCGATACGAAGTTCGAGTTTGGTCTTGCGGATGGAGAGATAATCCTAATAGATGAGGTCTTGACGCCCGATTCGTCCCGTTTCTGGCCCCTTGCGAGTTACGAGCCGGGCAGGCCGCAACCGTCCTTCGACAAACAATTCGTGCGGGACTATCTGGAGAGGATTAGGTGGGACAAGAAGCCGCCTGCCCCCGAACTCCCCGACGACATCGTCAAAAAGACGAGCGAGAAATACCTTGAGGCATATCGCCTGCTGACTGGTGAAGAGTTAATAACTATAAACTAATATATCTTTATCTTCCGCCCAAACCCTCTATGAAAACCGCCTTGCTCCTGCAATTCCGCACCGCCTCTCGCACCTGTTCTTTTACGGCAAAGGGGTTACTTATGTCCTTTATAACAAGTAGTGGCTCTGCCGAATCCGTAGAACGCACCGTAACATTGCCCGTGCCGAAGAGCCGTTGTGAGATGCCTTGCTCCACTGCCACGTCGTCCACGCGGAAAAGTTCTATCTCACTCATCCTCCTCGATAGAAAGCCCTCTTCTCTAAAAAGCCGTTGGGTCGTGAGACGATACCTGATGGTGAGCCGTAACACAGCATATTTCATAAATACAAACAAAAGCGGCACACCGCCGAGGACGACAAATAGCCAGAGCGACATCTCTTTCAACTTAAAATGGATCACCGTCAAAGCAATTATCCAACCTATGTCTAATAGCCACAACGTCCCCAGCGACCATCCGCTCGGTCCGCCTCGCCATAACTCCTGCTCCTGTGATGTGGGGCTGGGAGTTGTAAGTTGAGAGATGGGCGCAGATGGTTGAATGGGTTGTCCGCCAGTCGAGAGTTTTACCCCGCACTTGCTACAAAATGCACTGTCGTCTGCTACTTGTGAACCGCATTTGCTACAGAACACGTCGCCTCCATACGCAATATTTTTTTATAATGCCTTCTTTCACATTATATCCAATCCCTACTGCGTCCTGCAACTTTATTGTTCCATTCTTCGTAACCGTAACTGGCGGGTCAATCACATCCTCTCTATAATACCGCTCGCTGGCGGAGATGTCGCCCGGTAGCAAGAAATTCGGGAGCGTGGCGAGTGCAATATTGTGTGCCCGCCCGATGCCGCTCTCAAGAAGCCCACCACACCAGACAGGGATATTATGTTTCTTTGCTATATCGTGTAGTTTGATGGCGTTCGTCGTCCCACCTAAACGCGCTTGTTTTATGTTTATGACTTTACAACTGCCGAGTTCTATGGCGCGCCGCCCGTCGTCAGGACTGCGGATGCTCTCGTCGAGACAGATGGGGGTTCGGAGTGCCTCCTGTAATATCCTATGGTCAACATAGTCGTCGTAACTAAGCGGCTGTTCCAACATCAATAAGTTATACGGGTCGAGCCGACGAAGATGTTCTTTATCCGCAAGTGTATAGGCACCATTCGCATCCACTGAGAGCATTACAGATGGAAAATGCTTGCGAACTTCTTTAACCACCACAATATCCCATCCCTTTTTAATCTTAATCTTTATCCGCTGGTAGCCCTTATCAATGGCGGATGATATGTTGTTTAGCAGAACAGGTATGGACGGCTCTATGCCGAGTGAAATCCCAGTTGGGATTTCGTTCCGCTTGCCGCCGAGCAATTTATAGAGCGGGATTTTCTTCTTCTTTGCGAGTGCGTCCCAGTAAGCCATCTCGATGCCCGCCTTTGCTATGTTGTGTCCGCGAACTTTGGAGAAGAGTTGAGGCAGGTCGCTCGGCGTAGAAATTGCCTTCCCATTTATAAGCGGGGCAAGGAATTTCTCTATTATGTATGAGCAGGTGTGGACGGTTTCATAACTATAATACGGTGCGGCAGAGGCGGGGCATTCTCCCCAGCCCGTGATACCGTCGGCTACGATTTTTATTATGAGTGTGTCGTTGTAGAAAACCCTTCCGAATGACGTCTCAAACGGGCTAACGAGCGGTAGACGGAGGTGGCTGAGGTCGATATGCGACATTTTCATAGCAGATCAAAGCAGTATTTTCTCAATCCTTTAAATCTCTTAATGTCTTCCAATTTGTCATTCCAATCTCATCCTCAGCCATTCTATCTATTACCGTAGTTTCGTATACCTTAATAGCGCGTCTAAAATATGGCTGGGCAATAGTTAAATGGAGGAGCATTAGGATGATTAAACCACCTCCTAATATGGGTATCAAGGATTTGATATATAGTATGCGACGTTGATAAACCAAATGCATCTCACCTTTCGACTTTGCCTGCCCAAGGGTGAGATACCAACCAATAATGGTGAGGATTAAGGCAATAATTCCTGGAATAACCATAAGTGCTCCCCATAACTCATTCCTCCAATTTGTGCCAATCCAGAAATAAGATAATAGTAATGCTAATCCTAAATATGTCAACATACTATACCGCTTTAGCTTTATTGCAGTGGGCGAAGTAGAAGTAATAGCGTCTCCCGTTATTTTCTGGCTCAACCTTTTGCCGGTTAATAGCAGTAGCAGGACGACGGAAAGAAGAATAACAGTAACTACCTGAACCAAAACTAAGCCACGCAGATATCCTAATCCATAATTTCTAATATAATGTCCGCGGTCATATAAGATATAGAACAATAGTGGGGTAACGAATACACTGTAAATTATGGCAATATCTTTAATCTGCCAAGATAACTTAATAGAGGGTAGCTGATGTTTTCTAATACACGAGCTTGTCCAAAGCCAGTTAATCAGGATAATAACAAGTAAAGCAACTATCAGTATAAATACACACCCAAGAAGTATTTCCTCTATTAGTCCGTAATCTATCTGACGCCCTATTGCAGGGTCATAAGATATGTAACTACTGCCCGGCATAAGAATATAATCTAATGTTCCTAATTTAGCCAATTCCAACTCGCTATTCCTTACACTTCTATATTGTTCTATTAATTCTTTTCGTTGGGCTTTACGGTTTTCGCAATAAGACACCTCCTTCCACATTTCTCTTCGAGTGTAATATTCCTTTAATGCATCCTCGCCTATACCTTGAACAATATTAGCAACTAACAAGGAAACAATATATCGTGACTTCTGCGCTAACTTCTTTCCCATCTGCGAGACGGCTTCGAGAGACAATTTAGCATTTTCATAATTACCTTCACCTTCATATTGTTTGCTTATAACATTTAATGCTTTAGCAGCGTATATCTGGTCCGACAGAGTAACCAGGAATGTGAAGGCCACCTTTACAATCTTATAAACGGCTTCTATCTTCACATCCATTCTCTCCCACATAGTGATAATAGCTCTATATCGCTCATAGCCATATTCATCATAGTGGTCCTTTTTGTTACCAATGGTTATCTCATTCAGCCCTTTTTCTACCAGATATTTATCCTTGATAGAAATACCTATTTCACTATCATCTGTTTCTGTTCCTTCTGAAATATATAGATATCCTCGGATATAATTATAGAAGGCATTTTGCTGATCTGCCTTTATCCCCCTTTCTATGGCTATTAGTAATTGTAAAGATATTTGCTTTTTTTCTGAGATATCGTTTTGGTTTTGCCACTCGTAGAAATAGATTAGAACTATGCCTACGTATGGAATATAGCTTTTAGGGTCTAATTCTATTGCCCTTTTATATTCCTTAATTGCTTCTCCAATTAGCCCTCCACAACGAGTTTCCTCTGCTAATCCCAAGTAAAGTTGTGGGTCATTAAATGGTGCAATTTTTTGCCTGATTTCTTCGAACTTTAGTTGATTTTCTATAACTGGTAATCCTAAATAATTGTTCTCCACCTTATAGAAGGAATTCAATTCAAAAAATCCAGGTATAGACAATTCGGTTCTGAGATTTGAAATAACAATAATTACTAATAGAGCAATAATCAGAGGCATCCAGAGCCATTTTAATACCTTCATATCAAAATAGTCCTTTCAATTGAGGATAGCGGTTCTTAAGATATTCTTCTAAATTTACGCCATCATACCTACTTACTGATTTAGTCAATAACGGTTGAAGTCCTGGGAATTCCTTTATAATCCTCTGCTCTTGTATACTCAGATATTGCTGAATAGGTTCTATTTTATATGTCGTGGGTATGTGTTCACTGACACCAACAGCTAAAGCTATCCAGAATATAAGGCAGAGTAATACACTGCATAGAGCCATAAAGGATGGGTAAATGTTTTTACTAACAATATTGTTATCTGAGGCGATAGCGCTCATCATCTTTATTTCAAAGTGTTGCCAGTCAGGTTCTGGTATATCCCTTAATATAGAAAGCGGTATATCAAAGGGGGCGATTACTTTATTCATATATTCTCATTAGCAGTTTTCGTAATTGTGCCTTGGCGCGGGAGAGATACGACCAAACCGTACCTACAGAGCACCCCATTATCTCTGCTATTGTCTTATGCTCAAGCTCTTCTACCTCATATAGCATCAGGACAGTACGAAGTTTCAGCGGTAGCTTTATCAAAGCATTCTGTAAGATGATACCCAACTCCTCTTTTTCTAACTTGTCAGGTTTCACTGACTTGTTCTCTATATCTAATATATCTACTTCTAACGAAAGGCATCGTTGCCAACGCTGTTTTCTCATATATTGGCGAATATTGTTATAGGCAATCGCTACTAACCATGTAAATAAACTTGAATCGCCCTTAAATGTGTTAAGTTTATTATATGCTGCTAAGAATGTTCCCTGCATAATATCCTCTGCATCTTGCTGACTATGAACTATTCTGTAAATGATACCGTAAAGCCGTTTTTCATACATCCGGACGATATTTCTAAACGCCGCTTTGTCACCCGCCAAAATGGCTTTGATTGCTGTTGCATCATCCACCTTAATTCCTTTCTCACTATTTAGATACATTTTCTACTAAAACCTTGCAGAAAAATGGCGTGTAGATTTTAATTTAATGGCTTCACCCTCTCTAACAGATAGAAACTACGACTATCTTTTACTATGAAAGATACAACCATATAGCCAGCGTTAAAATAGTGCTGAAAGATTATCCGCGTATATTGCCGCCACTTCTGTGCCAATTTCACGTCCTTCGCCTTCAGTTTGTCTATGTCGAACGGTATCTCCACAGCCAATTTTTTATCTTTCAAGTTCAGCCGTGCCTCCTGAGGAACTCTGAAGCCGTCCTTTCTTGCCGTCGTTTCCAACACCGCATTATAATCACACAGATTGCCAATTTTCATATCACCGCTCAATATCTTTTTCACCCTCTTGCTGTCTATAAACCACTCTGGGATAAGACGGTCCGTCTCAAATCCTTGATTGAACCTGCTGGAGCTATAGCCGTATAGGTTTACCACATACTGACGCACTATCACACCAAGCTTGACTATATTGAAATATGCATTCCTGCTCTGGAGCGGGTCGAACGTCCACTTTATGATTCTAAGCCCCTGCTTTAATGCGAACTTGCGCTGTGCGAGTTTTAGTTTGTAGCCGATGTTTTTATGCTGGTATTTTGGCAGGACTGCCAACATACGCGAGCAGTGATATACAAGCGGCGGGGAGAATCCCGCCAGTCCGAAGCAGAAGCCGATTAGACACTCCCTATCAAAAGCCCCCAGCACTACACCACCGTTATTCTGTGCCGTAACTAACTCGTTTATTGGTATAATCTCCCTATCCTGAAACTGCCACGTTGCTTTCTGCAGTTTCTCGACTACCAAGTATTCGTTGTGGGTTTTTATGAGGCGAATTATCATAAGCGAAATTATACAATATACATTTGTTGTATCAATCCTATTTTTGTAAAATTGTGGTATGTCGCAGACCAGCACTACTGCCAAGCGGAGGATAAAGATTATAGCCAATCCTATCTCAGGGAGAGGAAGGGCTTCTATAATTGCTAAACGTGCTAAAGAACATCTGCAAAGATACGGGTATGAAGTAGAACTCTTTGAAACAAGGCAGAGAAGAGAGGCACGTCTAATAGCGAGTTCCGTATCTAACTGCACAAACATAGTTTGTATCGGCGGGGACGGCACAATAAACGAGGTGATAAACGGCCTGCCGAATAACCCACCACCTATATCCATCATACCAACCGGCACATCTAACGTCCTCGCAAAGGGGCTGAAACTCGGGAGGAGGATAGACCATTTAGCACACCAGATTACAAACGGCAATACGAAATATATAGATGTCGGAATAAACACGTCAAGCTGCCAGAAGTTCCTATCAATGGCTGGGGCGGGGTTTGACGCAGAGGTAGTGCATACACTCGCAGAGAGACGTAAAGGCACCCTACGGCAAACGGACTATTTCTTGCTCGGCACGCAAATGTTAGAAAGGTATAAGCCACCTACTATAACAGTAGAGATAGACGGTAGGACTATAGAGCGAAGCTCATCTTTAGTGGAGGTGGCAAATGTGAACACCTTCGGCGGTCCGCTCCTTTTCACACCGAGTGCGAAGATAGACGATGGGCTATTTGATGTATTTATATTTAGGGGTAGCCATAATTTGGATACGGCGCGGCTACTCGCCAATGGCTTTTTCACATACTGGAGTGGGGGGTTGGTGAAGATACCTAATTCTTACGTAGTGAGGGGACGGAACGTCGCCCTTTACTCTAACGACAAAGTTCCACTGCAATTAGACGGCGAGGCGGCGGGATTCCTGCCTGCTAAATTTAACGTATTAGAGAAGGCAGTAAAAATAACGGTTAGCTGAGACATTTAGCTAATATCTTTGGCTTACTAAGAACAGTCGAAGAGTTTGATGACAATATCTCTCTACCATTTCTGTGTATCCGCACATACCAGGAGATATTGGAGTAACTTTTGCCGATTATAAGTTTAGCAGT
>MHYJ01000050.1:1643-7613 GCA_001828445.1 Planctomycetes bacterium RBG_16_43_13 | reverse complement strand
ACCATACCTAATTATTGATTTTGGGAACCCTAAGGGGTCATGTCGTAAACATTTTATATCAAGATAACTACTCTACCAATTCTCCAAGTAGATAAAAAATTCTCTTTTGATTCACATTAGAATTATGTTGAAGATACTATAGTAGCAGGGTAACGTCAAAGTCCAAGAAACAAGTATCATAGTGTAAATGAGATGCCCATCAGGAAGTACGGGAGGTAATAATTTGGGAAAAATGCTGGTGAAAGGAGAAAAAAGGCAGAGAAGATGCGGATTTTGGCAAGGGAATTCCCGTAGTCCCGGAGGGATTTTGAGAATAAGACACCTGAGGAAAAGCAACCGCGTATCAGAGACGAAGGAGTTTGAAAACAAGAGAAGGTGTGTAGGTCATAGTTCTGCAGGTTTTCTTAATAGAGGAACATGCTAATCGTTGGAAAATACCGATAACAAGATTTCTGAGAGAAGCCATAACCCTCGGGGCATTTTTGGTACGGATAGCGGAATGGTCTTCATTGAAAGTGACGTCGCGGACATAGTGTAGGCTGTTTTCAATGGACCAATGGCCACGATTGAGTGAGAGGAGTCGTTCAGGGGAAGCATTTTGGGGTGAAAGGCTCGTGATGCCATAGACCGTTTCGCTGGTATTTTTCTTTGATTTTGCGTTGGTAACATTTCTGTTGATGCAGAATACTTGCCCTATATGAGGGAAATCAAGGCAGGTATTTAAATCCGTGCTTGTCCAAATGGTTCTGATTTCAAGACGTCCGTGTTTGTTGTCAACCGTTTGGTGCTGAGGGGGGAAAAGAGACCAAATCGAGGTCTCTGATGTGTTGTTTGAGGGTTGGTTGATTATCTTTTACGGTAAAAAGATAATCAGCGCCCTTTTCTTTGACAAGAAAGTCGGCGGTGGATTTTTGCGTGTGCAAGGCGTCGAGAGTGACGACACAGCCTTGAATGTGAAGAGGTTCAAGGAGTTGTTTGACAACGGGGATTTCATTGGTGGAGCTTTCGACATTGCGCTGGGCGATAACGATACCCTTTTGATGAAGGAAAGCAGAAAGCAGCACTATTTTAGAACCATCTTGTTGTCGGGCGCCCTTGAGAGTCTTTCCGTCAATCGCGATAGCAAGTCCTTCTCCCGTAAGAGAAAGGAACCAGTCGGAGAACGCCTGATCAACGGCGACAGCGTCAACCATTTGCAAGAGACGTCGGATAGTGGGTTCGCTGGGTGGTTCGTAACGACGGGTCTTTGGATTGAGGCGGCATCCCAGACGTTTCAGCATGGACTGTGTACACGCATTTGCCCATTCTGCAATGGCGATAAAGCTATTTGCGCTACAGACAATTGCACAGATCGCGGTGGTTAATATGGAGAGTTTTCTGTGGCGGATACCACGCCTGAGCCGTGGATCAGGAATACTCGACAAATGTTCTTTCAGTGATTCCGCGTGTTTAAGAGAAAGTTGCATAGGTTTTACCTCCTGAAAAAAATGGTTTTCTATAAAGGGTTCCCGGAGCAATCTTTTCCCATCGGGATGAAGAAGCCGAACAAAGACCATCTTTGGGTTGCCATGATGGTAGTAGCGTGTGGAGCATTTGGAAAATCCACGGGTATGTCCCAGGAATGACCAGCCCTGCGCCTTATAGCAAGTGCCTTTGAAGTGTCGGGGATCGACAAAGGTTTCCACCAGGTAGAGAGGGTGTCCATATAGGGTTTGCCAGTCATCGGACAACCGCTTTAGATTCAGGGCGAGAACGCGAGAAGCAAGATTTGGGATATGGATAGATGGCAAAATTAAGAAGCGGCTGTTATTGGCGACAAAAGCGAGGCGTTTCGTTTTCAGGAAAGAAGGCCACCCGATCCATTGGTCTCGTGCCTTGCACTTGAGTGCAGCAGCAGACCAGCCAATGAGGGCAAGCCATTGTTCGTGATGAACCGCGACGTATCGAATGGTTTCCCCGATCAGAGAGTGGAGTCCGAGGTAGTGGTGTTGGCGAACAAGTGTATCCCATTGCACCCGTTCTTCCCGTTTGATGGGACGGACTTCGATGGATTGAAGTATTCTCAAGTCTGGTGTACTTTTTTCGGGTTCTTTTTCGCTCATGGGAGTATTGTATAAAATGCAGAGCAAAAAAGCCACTATATTCTTATTTTCTTTTACGGGCAGTTACTTACGGATTTCTTTGACGTAGCCCTCCGGGTGTAAATATGTAGGCACTGTCAAGGGGACTTTTTCAGGTGATGACCACGGTACTTGGAGCGGGTCTATTGATAACAACTGCATAGCGTATGGAACCGTATATTCAGATGTGTGGGATACATCTGTTTCAGTGACGGGTCAAATCTCGTCTACCGGAGCGATCACATTTGGAACTTTCGATGAGGGATACTTCTCAGGGCAAATTAACTCGTCTAACAAGATATCGGGTACGTGGAAGAACACCGAATCCGGATCTTCTGGTACGTTTGAAGGTGTTTTTACCCCTAAGAAATAGGGAAAAGGTGGATAGTAGGCTATCAATGAAAATGAATGTCAATACCGGTAACGGTGTTCCTGTCAGCATCGTTTTTCTTAATTATAATAGATTACACGAAACGAGAATAACCGTTGAGAAACTTTTAAAATGTAAGGAGGAGCTTAACGGCCTGGAAATTATTGCCGTAGACAATGGTTCTACTGATGGTACCGGAGAATATCTTTCACAGATTAGTGAAAAAATAAAAACGATATTGCTTGGAAAAAACTATGGGATTGCTGGTTACAATAAAGGCTTTGAAATTGCCGGAGGGGATGTTATAATTGTCCTTGATGATGATTCGCATATTGAAGTTAGCACGATTTTGAGGGTTATAGATTCATTCCAAAACGCGCAGGATATTGGGGCAATTGCCTTTAAAATTGTTGATAAAAGTGGATTGAGATTTAATACATGGCATATTCCACCTGATGATACTTATCAGTTATCATTTGCCTTTGTTGGATGCGGTTTTGCAATAAGAAAGGATGTTTTTAGAGAAATTGGATTTTATCCGGCGAGTTTCTTTTTATATCATAATGAGATAGCCGTTGCCGTAAAGATCAGGCTGCTTGGATACAAAATTGTGTATGACCCGTTATGTGTGGCAGTACACAGGACGGAGGGACAACCACGTGACCCTACGAGAAGAATATACTATACCTTGAAGAATTCTCTTGTTCTTATATGGATGTATTATCCTTCTTACATGGCAATATACATGACATTATCAAGAATTATTATAAGCTTCTTGCTTGCAGTTTTTTATGGTAAATTGGGTATCGCAATAAAGGCAATTTGGGATTTCTTATCTTCATTTCCTAATAGAACCATTTTATCAAGAAGAGAGAGGATTTCATTGATTCCGTTTTTTTATCAGAACAGTATTTTCCACAGGATACTCGGCAAAAATAAATAGGAATGTTATCTTTTGGACAATGAACTGAAGGTTTCTGTTATAATACCTACAAAAAATGCGGGACACTATTTGACGTCCCTTTTATCCAGCCTTAAGGACCAATCACTAAAGCCCTTCCAAATAGTGGTTATTGATTCCTCATCAGAGGATAGTACCATAAAAATTTCCAAATCATTTGAAGTAGACATAATACAGATTAACGCTAAGGCCTTTGATCATGGAGGCACGAGAAATCTGGCTGCTTACAGGTCTATTGGTGACATCCTGGTTTTTTTGACTCAAGATACTCTGCTTAAAGATTCAAAATGTCTTGAAAATCTGATCAAACCGTTGGAGAATCCCAAAATTGCTGCTTCGTATGGCAGACACGTCAGCAGAGAAGATACCAATCCTATCGAGAAATTTGTAAGATATTTTAACTATCCTTCCACAGAAATGATAAAAGGAATAGAGGACTTATCAACGCTTGGCATCAGGACATTTTTCTTTTCCAATGTTTTCTCGGCTATTAAAAAGAATATCTTTGAAGAAGTTGGGAGATTCCCTGATAAAATCATCAGGAATGAGGATATGTTATTTGCTGTAAAACTTATGCTAAACGGTTATAAAATAGCTTACCAACCTGAGGCCGTTGTATACCACTCCCACAATTATCCTTTATCCATACTCTTTAAGAGATATTTTGATATAGGAGTCTTTTTTAGCAGGAATCGAAATATTGCAGAACTCTCGAAAGCAAGAAAAGAAGGTCTCAAATATTTGAAGGAGGAGTTTCGGTTTCTGATAGAAAGTAAACAGTGGCGTTGGTTACCCATTGCGTTGCTTGATACTATTGTTAGATTCGTCGGTTATAGAATAGGTCTTTTAGAAAAGTGCATTCCCCGTTGGCTTAAAAAGAAGCTAAGCTATTGTACCAGCTTCTGGGAGAGGGATGTGCGGTAAATAAATCAGGTCGCCTGCGGCGACGGCTTTTTGTAGCGCCGGCTTTCATGGTCGGCAATAATGGCGCGCAAACGCGCGCCAGGCGGGGGATGAACCCCCGCGCTACAAGACTGCATTGAAATTCCTATTATTTGATGCTTTTTATGAAGGATGTTACGGTGGAAGATATGTTAATTTTGGGCGCTGGAATAACTGGTTTGAGCGCCGGGATAGGCACAAAAGGGAAGATATACGAAGCGAGAAATATGGCTGGCGGTATTTGTGCATCGTATTACGTTAATATCGATGGAAAAGAACAGTTTTGCCGTGTCAGCGAAGAATCATACCGGTTTGAGGTTGGTGGAGGACATTGGATATTTGGGACTGATAATAAGACCTTGGAATTTATCAACGCTTTATCACCAGTAAAGCGCTATGAAAGAAAGTCGTCTGTTTACTTTCCTGAGTTAAATTTGTATGTCCCATATCCCTTACAAAACCATCTTTTTTATTTACCAGAGGAAATAAAAAAAAGCGCATTAACAGAGATATTAAAAACTGAAACCAGGGGTATCTCAACTTTGGCAGATTGGTTAGAAGTAAATTTTGGAAGAACTTTGTGTGAATTGTTTTTCTTTCCTTTCCATGAATTGTATACGGCAGGTTTATATAAAAAAATTGCCCCACAGGATAAATTCAAAACCCCTGTTAATAAAGATTTAATTGCTCAAGGAGCAAAAGAACCCCCTCCGGCAGTTGGTTATAATGCAACTTTTGTTTACCCTATGGGTGGTTTGGACGATTTGATCAGGAAAATGAAAGAACAGTGTGAGGTTGATTTTAATAAAAGGGTTGTTAAGATTAATCTAAAAAAGAACGAGTTGGGGTTTGAAGATGGAAGTAGGGTAAAATACCAATCGATAGTTTCAACGTTGCCCTTGAATAAGATGGCAGAGATGGCAGAAATAGATCTGAGTACCGCTGATCCCTATACCTCTGTTTTAGTGGTAAATATTGGCGCAATGAAGGGAGACAAATGCCCGGATGACCATTGGATTTATACACCTCAAAACAAATCCGGATTCCACAGGGTAGGCTTTTATAGCAATGTTGACAACTCGTTTTTACCGGCATCTTCAAGGCTTACTAACAATAGGGTGAGCATTTATGTAGAAAAGGCCTACCCCGGCAGTAAAAAACCAACCGAAAAAGAGATTGCAAAACTGCGTGAAGATATTGTTCTGGAATTAACCCAATGGGGATTTATTAAAGATACGGAAGTAATTAGCCATACCTGGATTGATATTGCTTATACATGGCAATATCCCGATTCAAACTGGAAAGAAAAGGCGACAGCGATACTGAAAGAAAACAAAATTTATCAAACAGGCAGATATGGTAAATGGAAATTCCAGGGAGTGGCTGAATCGATATATGACGGATTGAATGCAAAGTGGGATTTGGGAATCTAAACGAAAACGATAGTGAACGTCTTAAATATGTTGGTACAACAAACCTACGTGTATCATTCCCACAAAAGTAAGAATCCTGATGAATGGTAATTCCTGCTTCTCTAAAAAAAGGTAACGGTTCAGCCGGTATTCATGCATGGACAG
>MHYJ01000050.1:0-1465 GCA_001828445.1 Planctomycetes bacterium RBG_16_43_13 | reverse complement strand
GACCGTATTGTGTGTGAATATGTATATACCCAGAAAACAACTAGAAAATTTAACCAGGATACTGCGGCCTAATAAAGTAGTCGTTATTTATGGTCCTCGCCGCTGCGGCAAGACTACACTGCTTAATGAATTTTTGAAAGGTGTGGACATTGCATACCTGTTTGTGAGCGGAGAGGATATTACTGTCCAGAATTATTTGAGCAGTCAGTCTATTGAAAAGTTGTTGTCTTTTGTGGGGACTGCCAAATTGTTGGTAATAGATGAGGCGCAGAAGGTTAACAATATAGGTATCAATCTGAAGCTGATAGTTGATCATATAAAGGATGTAAAGGTCATTGCTACAGGTTCATCGGCGTTTGATCTTGCGCAGAATGTCGGAGAGCCTTTAACAGGAAGGAAGTACACCCTCAGGCTATTTCCCATTGCCCAACTCGAACTTCTCCAGATTGAAAACAGGGCACAGACAGAGGCGAATTTGGAAAACAGGCTCATATACGGTTCTTATCCAGAAGTAATATTGATACAGGACAACAAGGAAAAAGAAAGGTATCTTAAAGAGATAATCAGCTCCTATTTATACAAGGATATCCTTGAATTGGAAGGGTTAAGGCACTCAGGCAAGATTGTGAAGCTGCTGCAATTAATCGCTTTTCAGATAGGGAAGGAGATTTCTTACAGCGAGCTTGGCATGCAGCTTGGAATGAGTAAGAATACGGTTGAACGGTATCTGGATTTGTTGGAAAAGGCATTTGTTGTATATCGACTCAATGGCTTCAGCCGAAATCTCCGAAAAGAGATAAGCAAGAGTTCACGTTATTTTTTTATTGATAACGGTGTTCGTAATGCCTTGCTCAATAATTTTAATCCCTTGGAATTGAGAGATGACGTGGGTTTACTATGGGAAAATTATCTGATCATGGAACGGCTGAAAAAGCAGGAATATCTGCCGATAGGATCCAACAATTACTTTTGGCGGACTTATGACCGTAAGGAGATAGACTTCATTGAAGAAAGAGAAGGGTGTCTCTATGGCTTTGAGATGAAGTGGACAAAAAGGAGAAGCAATCCCCCTAAAGAATGGATTGCGACGTATTCGAATGCATTTTATCAGGTAATAAGTAGGGATAATTATTTTGAATTTATTGTTTGAGTAAGGGAAATATAGAGTTTTTTCAGAATATAATTATCATGAAGCTTCCCAAATGGATGAGCAAGAGCATACACTACTAATAGAGGCTGGACGTACTGAACTGCATTATTGGAAAGACTTGTGCCATTTATCGTGCAGTTTGGCCTTTACATTTCACCGGTAGGCTTTAGCACAAATGTAGTACCGGAGAAGTGGCGGCTCTTATATTCATTGAATCCGATGGTGGGGGTCATTGATGGTTTTAGATGGGCAATATTAGGTGGAGACGCCAAAATCTTCTGGCAAGGTTTTTTTCTTTCAACAGGCCTTGTTTTT
>MHYJ01000049.1 GCA_001828445.1 Planctomycetes bacterium RBG_16_43_13 | reverse complement strand
CCTATTAGACCCGTCAATCCCGCAATACCGTTGATACCGTCCATGAAGTTATAAAAATTGGCAGTTCCCGTAATAAATATGATCCAGAATGCGCATATCAACACGGCCATAATAGAAAATGGCATCGCCAAAAATAACCATGCTATTAAAGCAGAAATAATGATCTGGATTAATAAACGTAACTTCGATGAAAGAGTGAAGATATCCTCTAAAAACCCGATTAAGCCGGCAATGCCTGCTATCAATGTAAAGGCCTTATCTTGGAAAAAGAAAAATCCAACAATCATAAATGCAAGCCAAATTCCGAGTCCTCCTCCTCTTGGAGTAGGCAGGGAATGGGAACTGCGATAGTTGGGATGGTCCACCAGCGCTGTTTTTGAACCTAACTGAGAAATAATAGAAGAAGTCAGTACACTCAGCAGAAAAGATAGTAATATTGTTATTTGCAATATCATTTGGTTACATTATGAGCGTTTCAACATTCATACTTTTCCTATACCATACCG
Organism: Planctomycetes bacterium RBG_16_43_13; assembly: GCA_001828445.1. The sequence goes on along the minus strand of MHYJ01000049.1, from coordinate 5,609 downwards.
TCGTCTCTCTAAGACCTTGCTCCATTGTGTAAGGAGGCTTCCATTCCAGTTCTCGTTGTATCTTTGAACTATCAATTGTCAACGAACTGACAAGCCGCTCAACAGCGTCTGATTTACCAAAAAGCTTCCCGGCAAATCGCATCAAAGAAGGCGGAAAGGGAAACAACCTTCCAGGCCGACCTAATGCAACGGCCACTCTCCGAATCAACTCCGGAGTGGAGACGTCCTCTCCGTCACTAACCAAATAAGTCTGGCCAGCGGCTTTGGGATGACTTATGCAGGTGATAATGGCATCAACAAGATTCCCAACGTAAATAAAACTGCGAAGATTAGTGATACTCGACAGAGGAAGTGGAATAGCACGATCAACCAATTTAAGGAGACTCAAAAAATTGGCTTTAACTCCGGGGCCGTAAACAAGTGGCGGTCTGAGGATAACGACTTCTAACCCGATATCTTTGTCGACCTTATGAAGTACCTGCTCGGCCTCCCATTTGCTGACGCCATAAGGGTCTTGTGGTGCCGGTATATTGTGTTCAGTAAAAGGTTTTTCGCAACGCTCTCCGTTTACCTTGACGGAACTTATATAGACAAAGCGCTTAACCCCATGGGTTGCCGCCATACGTGCTAGACGCTCAGTCCCAGCAACATTTATCTGGCGGAATGCAGATAGCGGGTCTGAAGCAGTGTCATTCATCACATGCACCCGTGCGGCTAAGTGGACAACGGCATCCACTCCAGCAAGAGCGTCTGACCAATCGGTATCTGCAGCGATTGATTCTATCTTAACAGCCTGAACCCCTATAGGTACACTGGCCACCTGCTTTGCGGACCTAACCGTTCCCCGCACCTGCCAACCATCGGTTACCATCTTTTCACAGAGCACCCGGCCGACAAAACCGTTGGCCCCAGTTATTAAAACACTAAGCATGAAGGCTTCTCTGCTTGAAATCTTCTACTTCATTTACTAATTCCTGCATCCAGCCTGTCAACTTGCTAATAAGTATATTTCTGTCGAAATTTACCGCGTAATATTCCCTCCCCCGGATACCCATTATTTTTCGATCCTCATCAGGTATTCTATGCATGGCTAATACTGCTTTTGCTAAAGCATCCGCGTCCTGTGCAGGACAAGATAATCCTGCACCAGACTCCCTAACAAGGAGTGCGCCTTCACCATCCAAAGCCGCAATGATTGGCTTACCACAAGCCAAATATGACTGAATCTTGCCAGGAAGTGTCAGGGCGAAAATCGGTTCTCGTTTGAGAGTAACTAACATTACATCAGCAAGTGCAAAAAAATGTGGCATTGATTGAATAGGATATCTGCCTAGTAAATGAAAATTTCTCGATAAACCTCGCTCTTTTACTTGTTGTTCCACCCACGAACGCATACGCCCGTCACCAATAATAACCCAGTGAATTTCAGAGTAATCCTTGAGTCTTTCGGCGGCATCGAGAATGGTGCCAAAGTCTTGAGCCGCACCAATATTTCCGGCAAACATAATTCTGAAACCCGTTGGCATCATTACACGCTCAATAGCATCTGATTCCGCAGTCATCGGTTTGTAAACATCTTCGACGCTTTGTGGGAAATATAATATATGACAGGGATCCACACCGTGCCTCTCGATAGGCGCAGAATATGCTCTAGACGTTACTAAAATCCTTTCACACCTCCTGTAAATGAAACGAACAAGCCTTTCCACCATTTTTAAAATTTTTTCCGATTGAACCGCCCCCGTTGCCGAGAGGCTTTCAGGCCATAGGTCCTGTACCCAAAAGATAATCGGAACTGATTTTAGCTTTTTAAGTACCAGAGCTGGAAGGCCAACCGTGATTGGCGATGGTTCAAAGACAAAAATCAGGTCAAACTTTTCACGACAATAAAATGGCCCCAATAGACTTGCACAAAATGCAAAAGAAATATAGTTTAAAGCAAGGTGAAAAGCTCCCCCATGGCCACGTGGTAATAAAGGCACACGAATCACCCTTATTCCACTATAATCTTGTTGTATATTTTTAAAGAAGCCATAACCTGGGAAAAATCGACCTTCAGGATAATTGGGTATACCGGTAAGAACGGTAACCTTATGACCTTTCTCGAAAAGACCCAAAGCCAAGTCATTAATACGGAAATTTTCCGGCCAGAAGTATTGGGTGACTATAAGGATATCCATGAGAGCGTCTCAGAATCACCTGCATGACAAATTTAAAGGAGAGCCCTGCCTTCGGAAGAATGTAGTTGTACCCCTATTTACACCAGACCGTACGATTCACGTAATCAGTATAGCTAATAATAAGGCGCACCACTTTCTCAGAAACATTTGGCATACTATAATCACCTACCATGCGTAATGACCTATCTTCACCACGTTTCTGCATCTGAAGTACGGTAATGCCCTGATAGATGCGATCTATCTCCAGGCCAGTCATCATCACCGCAGCCTCTTCCATCCCTTCCGGACGCTCATGGGCTTCACGAATGTTTAAGGCGGGGAAATTCAATATTGAGGATTCCTCTGTAATCGTGCCGCTGTCTGAAAGCACTGCATACGCGTTTTTCTGGAGATAAACATAATCAAAGAACCCAAGCGGTTTTAACAACTCAATCTTATCATTAAAAACAGTCGCTTTAGCTTCGACCTTTTTTCTCGTCCTTGGATGAGTGGAAACAATAATTCTTTTCCCGTAAGTATCCGCTAAGCCATTCAGTACAGTGACAAGCTTAGCAAAATTCTCTTCTGAATCAATATTTTCTTCCCGGTGTGCACTTACAACAAAATAATCCATTTCCGTCAGATTCAACTTTTTCATGATCTGCGACTGATTTATCTTTTCCTCATAGAAATAAAGCACTTCAAACAGAGGGCTTCCTGTTTTTATCACACGTTCAGGAGGAAGACCTTCACGTAGTAGATACTCACGCGCTATGGAACTGTATGTCAGATTTATATCACTAATATGATCCACAATTTTCCGATTGATTTCTTCTGGCACCCTCTGATCAAAACAACGATTCCCCGCTTCCATGTGGAATATTGGAATCTTTCGACGCTTAGCCGGTATGGATGACAGGCAACTATTGGTGTCACCTAAGATCAACAAAGCCTCCGGTTTTTCTTTCTCCAATATTGGGTCTACTTTGATTATGATCTGTCCAATGGTTTCAGCGGCAGAAGCGCCTGCGGCCTCCAAAAAATAGTCAGGCTTCCTTACGCCTAAATCTCTAAAGAATATTTCGTTTAACTCGTAATCATAATTTTGCCCGGTGTGAACTAAAATATGATCCGTATATTTATCCAAACATGCCAACACCCGTGACAGCCGGATAATTTCCGGTCTGGTGCCAACGATGGTCATAACTTTAATTTTGTGCATATTCTACCTCACACTAATTGATCTTTATTCTCGAGATATGAAATATAGGTGGCATATAAACATTTCATAAAATCGTCTGAAATATCCTGGATCTCCAATGTCTTCCCGATATCTCTAAATTTATATATTTTATCTGCTAACTCACCAAGAGTAATTTTATAAGTCCGTCTGATAGTCACATAGGGAGCAACAGGTTTTTCGTTATTGTCTAAGATATTCAAAAAGCTATTTACAACATCATCTATATATACCAAGTCTAAAACTTTGTTCCTGTCAGATATTGTTATATCAAGGCCATGAGCTATATTATGGCAAAATGTGGCTACCACAGAGTTGTAGTTGGGCAGGCACCACTTGCCAAACACATTGGTAAGACGGTAAATATATACCGGCGAGCCTGTCCTTTTGCCGTAATTAATGAGGATATCTTCCGCTTTTTTCTTGCTGATTCCATATGGGTTATCTAATTCTGCCTGAGTAGAGGACGACATCACAATTGTCGGAGTCTTACGCTTTGCATATAGTATCGCAACAATGGTTTCGGTAAGACCTGTGTTTACCCTCGCAAATTCTTCTGATTTTATTGGACGATTAACCCCTGCCAGGTGGTAGATAATATCCACATCTTCCAACAATGACCCGAGAGTTGGTATATCATCATTAGCAGTAAAACTTGTTATTTTAATACCATCCTGCCGTGACAAAGCCTCCAGCAGGTTCTTGCCAATAAAACCTTGGGAACCTGTAACTAAAACTGTTTTCACATATTCCCTCTGCCGGAAAGCTCCTGTTGAATATAATCCAATTTCAATAATTTTTCTTTAATTTCTTTTATGGTTAATCGTTGCGTATTATGGGAATTATAATCTTCTATATCAGCGATTTGCTTTTCTCCTTCAGTAAAATATTTATTATAATTCAAATCTCTATCGTCAGGAATAATCCTGTAATAATCCCCACAATCCTCAGCTTTAACAAGTTCTTCCCTGGTGAGAAGGGTTTCGTATAACTTCTCCCCATGACGCGTACCAATAATTTTTATTTCACTATTACTGTTAAAAAGTTCTTTTACCGCATTGGCTAAATCCCATATGGTTGATGCAGGAGCTTTATGAACAAATATATCACCCTGTTTAGCATTGTTAAAAGCATACAGCACTAAATCAACTGCATCATTTAATGACATCAAAAAACGTGTCATATTTGGGTCTGTTACTGTCAATGATTTTCCTTCTTTTATTTGTTTTACAAACAAGGGGATTACCGAGCCTCTTGAAGCCATCACATTTCCATATCGTGTACCGCATAAAATAGTTTTATTCACATCAGTCATTCGTGACTTTGCAACCATTAACTTTTCCATCATAGCTTTTGAAATGCCCATAGCATTGATGGGGTAAACAGATTTATCCGTGCTCAATACGATAACTTTTTTTACATTGTTCGCTATAGCTGCATTGAGTAGATTTTCAGTCCCTAAGATATTGGTTCGCACTGCCTCCATGGGATAGAACTCACAAGAAGGCACCTGCTTTAATGCAGCAGCATGGAACACATAATCAATTCCATCCGTCGCAGATTTTATGCTATCGAAGTTACGTATATCCCCTATATAAAACTTAACTTTCACATTGTTAAGCTCAAGCCTCATGTCCTCTTGTTTCTTTTCATCTCTGCTGAAAACACGGATTTCTTTTATATCCGTGTGTAGAAACCTTTTTAATACGGCATTACCAAAGGAACCCGTACCACCCGTAATAAGCAGAGTTTTACCTGTAAACATTTATGACCCCCCCAAAAATATTATTATCTACTCTTAAAAAGCATAGTAATCCCTATGGGCAATATAATCTTTATGCATCAAATCTACAAGTTCCGGCCATGATGGCGGGGTGTATCCTGTTTTTGATCGAAAAATTGCAGAATCTATTGAACGGTCCTGAACAAAACCTTCATCTGGTTCAATTTCGACGTCTTTTGAGTATTTGGCAGCGATAAGCTTTAATAAATCATACTTTGATATCGGATCCGACGACACATGGTAAACACCATTGAGATCTGGATTAGGCAATACATAATCATTAATTATCCTTGCTATCTCGGTTGTCGGTAATCCTGAATAGATCGCTTTTGTAAAGCCTCTGATTTTGCCATTTTGTGCAAGAAACCACTCAACCAGACCATATTTCCCTTTAAGTTCATGCCCAATAAATGAGGTACGCAATGTA
>MHYJ01000048.1:10098-10389 GCA_001828445.1 Planctomycetes bacterium RBG_16_43_13 | reverse complement strand
TATTGTATCTAACTACAAATTATATTTTTAGTTGCTATCTTTGCAATACTTTGTTGCTTGGTTAAGATAGCACCTTCTTAAAATATTCTAATGTCAGCCGCAGCCCTTCCTTCCTTGACACCTTTGGCTCCCAACCTAATAATTTCTTTGCTTTGGATATATCCGGTCTACGGACCTTCGGGTCATCCTGCGGCAGTGCCAGAAATTTTATCTTACTCTTTGAGTTAGTAAATTCTACTACCTCTTTAGCGAGTTGGAGTATGGTAACTTCATCAGTGCCGCCTAAGTTTA
>MHYJ01000048.1:4808-10078 GCA_001828445.1 Planctomycetes bacterium RBG_16_43_13 | reverse complement strand
AGAAGTATTTCGTATATCCCTGCTATTAAATCAGAAACATAGCAGAAGCTCCTCGTTTGAGAACCATCGCCGAAGATTGTGAGGTCATCTCCCTTTATCGCCTGAGGAATTATCGTTGGCAATATTCGTCCGTCATTTATCCTCATCCTCGAACCGTATGTATTAAATATCCTTACTATATGTGTTTTTATATTGTGTGTATTGTGATATGCCATAGTAAGTGCCTCTGCGAATCGCTTTGCCTCGTCATATACTGCACGCGGTCCCACAGGATTTACATTCCCCCAATATGTCTCCTTCTGCGGATGCTCGAGCGGGTCTCCATATACTTCAGAAGTTGAGGCAAGTAGATATGATGCACCTTTTGCCTTCGCTACTCCAAGCGTATTGTGTGTGCCTAAAGACCCCGCCTTCAGCGTAGGTATCTTCAGGTCCATATAGTCGATAGGACTCGCAGGTGAGGCGAAATGTATAACGTAGTCGATAGGGCTAGAAATGTCTATGTAGTTACTGACATCTTGTTTTATAAATGTGAAGTTCTTATTATTGAGTAGATGTGCTATGTTTTTCTCGCTACCTGTTACGAGATTATCTAAGCATATTATACTATGTCCTTTTTCAATCAAATAGTCGCATAGGTGTGAACCGAGAAAGCCCGCCCCGCCTGTTATGAGCGTCCTTACTTGACTCATAGACATATATCCTACAGAATTTATTGTATTTGTCAATGTCTTAATATAACATATTAGAATGATAAAAAGGTTGATACTTATTGTATCCGTTACTGTTTTATCCTGTATTTCAGTATATGCCGGTGAGATAATCACTGTCAGCGGTGAAAGTATAAAAGCGGATAACATTTTTATAGTCGAAAAAGATAATAATCTATTCGTTGCCTACTATAGAAAGGCGCCAGCACCCCCTATTAGCTGTGATGATGTGGTAAGAATAAATATAAGTCCAATATCCGAACATTCTGAACATAATGTTAAAATTACCTTTACTAATGGTGATTGCATATATGGACTTTTGCAGAAAAGTGGCGATGGATATATAAGTATTGCCAGCAAGATATTTGGTGAGGAGATAAGGATAAAGAACGATTATATCCAATCACTATCCTTCTTGGTAAATAGTAAGGCGCTACCGTCCAAACTGCCAAAGGCAGAGGATAGCGATATACTTGTCCTTGCAAATGGCGACCAGGACAAGGGTGTTGTTTTATCTATATCTGAGGATGAGATTACATTCCAGTCAACGCAGTTCGACACCAAACGTGTCGTAAAGATAGAAGATGTCGCTGCGATATACCTTGCATTACTTGGCAAAAAGCCGTCAGAACAGGGAGGACTTTTAGCCGTAGTGGTAGCTGGAGATGGTTCGACATTAAAAGGGAAGATAAAGACCTACGAAAATGACGTATTAACCATAGAGACCCTATATGGTGAGACATATAAGATTACCGCCGTGTCAAATATATATTTCAAAAACGGCAGGGTCGTCTATCTGTCCGACATTGAACCATCTTCAGTAGATGAGAACGCAAACTACATCCGACTCGATAAGCCGCTCCCCAGCGACCTGTCCTTCTCATATAAAAAAGATACGAATGTCAAAGGAAGCCGCATCTCCATAAGAAACACTATCTTTGAGAAGGGCTTGGGCGTCCACTCACAGTCAATCCTGACCTACTCGCTCAATGGCAAGTATAACAAATTCACCGCTACAATAGGGATAGACGACATTGCGGAGGGAAAGGGGAGCGTCGCATTTATAGTATATGCTGATGATAAGAAGGTCTATGATAGCGGTGTTATTACAGGCGCCGATAAGCCAATAGAGATAAGTATAGATATAAAGGACGCCGATAAACTGAAACTGATGGTGGATTTCGGAGAGGATTTAGCGACAGCCATCTCGCAGGGAGCCGCACCGAATGCAAGGGACTATGCCGACTGGGCAGACGCAAGGGTTGTAAGATAAGATTAGAGAATTAAAAAATCTCTTGCAATCCAAACAAAAAAACTGTATATTCCCCTCAATTAGTTTAAGGAGAATTTATGACCATAACACTGGAGAGGAAGAAGCAACTTATCGACGATTACAAAGTCAGCGATAAGGACACCGGCTCTACTGAGGTGCAGGTAGCACTGATGACCGAGAAGATAAATCATCTCACCGAGCATCTGAAAGTCCATAAGAAGGACTTCACATCCCGCAGGGGTCTGCTCCTGATGGTCGGTCAGAGGAGCCGCCTTCTAAAATATCTGCAGAAGTCGGATAAGGAGAAATATCAAGCCGTTATAAAGAAGCTTGGTATAAGGAAGTAGTTTTTTTGTTTACTTGCTTTTTGCGTTGGGGCAATGTAGTTTAAGTTATGAAATCGGTCGTCCCGATTATCTGGACAATCAATCTCATAACTTATCAAACCACCCGACGCAATGAGGCAATACAATTTGTGAAAGGATGCTTACTATGGAAAAAGCACAATGCGTCGAGGCACAGGTAGGCGGAGGAAAGTTCAAAATCGAATCGGGGTGGTTGGCGAAGCAGGCAAACGGGTCAGCCCTCGTGAGTTTAGGAGGCACAGTCGTCCTCGCCGCAGTCGTCTGCGGTAATAAAAAAGAAGGAAACAGCGGAGATGATATGCTCCCGCTCACGGTTGACTATAGAGAGAAGACGTCCGCCGCAGGCAAATTTCCAGGCGGATTTATAAAGCGAGAGGGGAGGCCAACTACGAAGGAAATCCTCACCGCACGCCTCATAGATAGACCTATTCGTCCACTTTTTCCTGATGGGTTCTCAAATGAATTATTGGTTTCCGTAATGGTGCTATCCGCAGACCAGGAGAACGACTCGGACATACTTGCTATGAATGCCACATCTGCGGCGCTTATGGTTTCGGACATCCCATTTGGTGGACCAATCGGCTCCGTCAGGGTTGGATTATTAGGCGACAAGTTCGTTGTGAATCCGACGAATAGCGAACTGAAGGAGAGCCGCCTCGACCTCGTCATATCGGGCAATAGGGAGGGCGTTATAATGGTAGAGGCGGGTGCGTTCGAGGTGTCGGAGGATAAGATGCTTGAGGCGATAGTATTCGCCCACACACACATCAAGCAGATTGTGGATTTACAGTCAGAGTTGAAGAAGAACTGCGGGAAACCGACAGCGGAATTCGAGCTTTACAAAGAACCATCTGGTTTATACGAACAGGCGAAGAAGAAATATCTCGGTGAGATGAAAAAGGTATTTTTCACTGCGGGGAAAAAGGCGCGGAGCGAGGCACTCCACAAAATCCTCGATAAGATGGTCGAGGAGATGTGTCCGAAGAATGAGAAGGGCGAGCTCGTTAATTCGTCTCCGACTGAGGGAGACGTAACGCGGATATTCTATAAACTTGAGACGGAGATAGTCCGCTCTTATGCGATAGAGGGCAGACGAGCGGATAGCAGGGGTGCGAAGGATATTCGACCTATTTCTATACAACTTGGTTTACTGCCTCGCACACACGGGTCAGCACTTTTTACACGCGGCGATACACAGGCGATAGTAACAGTTACGCTCGGCACTAAAAGCGATGAGCAGATTGTAGATGGTCTGGAAGAGGAGCATTCGAAGAGATTTATGTTACATTATAATTTCCCGTCATTTTCCGTAGGTGAAGTAAAGCGACCTATGGGGCCCGGCAGACGGGAGATAGGACACGGTGCATTGGCTGAGCGGTCACTCGAGCCGATGATACCGAACGAGGAAGAATTTCCATATACGATGCGAATTGTCTCCGACATACTTGAGTCAAACGGTTCTTCATCTATGGCGACTGTATGTGGTGGGTCGCTGGCGCTTATGGATGCTGGTGTAAAGACAAAATCGTCCGTGGCTGGCATAGCGATGGGATTGATTAAAGAAGGCGGCAAGTATTGTATCCTTTCCGATATACTCGGTAGCGAGGACAAGCACGGCGATATGGATTTCAAGGTTGCAGGCACGGAGAAAGGAGTAACAGCACTCCAGATGGATTTGAAGACAACAAGCATAAGCTTCGATATAATGCGCGAGGCACTCCAACAGGCGAAGGAAGGCAGATTATTTGTATTAAAGAAGATGAGCGAAGCCATAACATCTCCGAGAACAGACCTCTCTGAATATGCCCCTCGCCTCGAGCGTCTTATGATAGCCCAAGATAAGATTGGCTTACTGATTGGTCCAGGTGGGAAAACAGTCAGAGAGATACAAGCCAGAACAGGTGTAACTATTGAAATTGAGGACGATGGCACGGTAATTCTTGCATCCAAAGACGCCCAGAAACTTGCCGAGGCAAAGAGTATGGTCAACGCCTTAACAGAAGACCTAAAAGTGGGCAATATATATAAAGCAAAGGTTGTCTCTATAAAGGACTTTGGTGCGTTTGTTGCGGTTGACGGCTCCGGGCAAGAGGGGCTTGTTCATATATCTGAACTCGCTGACGGCTTCATAGAGAAGGTCGAAGATGCAGTGAAGATGCGACAAGAAGTAGAGGTCAAGGTTGTTGCCATTGATGAACAGGGCAGACCTCGCCTTAGCATAAAAGCCGCTGCGAGAGAAAGGTCTGGCTTACCTCCACTTGCCCCATCCGCTCCACCACAAAGAAATAATGCAGGCGGTAATAGATTTAATGATAGGAGAAGGTAACCCCGATGATTAGTAAAGACAAACTGGATGAGATATTCTGCCTGCAACGTGAACTAAATCTCCGAATCGGAGTTGACACTGCTTCAATGACTGAGGAGGAACGTATTCAGTGGGTATTAAATTATTGTCGTGCAATGAGCCAAGAGGTCGCAGAGTTGACAGACAGCGTTCCCTGGAAGTGGTGGGCAAAGTATCAAAAATTCGACCAGCAGAACGCTAAGGTTGAGGTGGTAGATCTCTTTCACTTTCTCGTCTCTTTAGCCCAAGTTCTGGAGATGAACTCTGATGATATTTACGATGCCTACAAGAGAAAACATCAGGTCAACCTTGCCCGACAAGATTCGGGATATACTACGAAAGATGAGAGCGATAATCGGAGTGTCTGAAACAATCACTTGTCATTATCCAAGTCCGCGACCATTGAGGTTATGAAAATTAGTATCCTATCCTTTTAAGTACTTCCTCCAGATACAATCTTTCTCGTGGGTCTCGTAGCTGGTGTTCTAAATTCTTTGCAATCAGATAAGAGTGTATTGCCTCTTGTTCCTTGCCTTGAGAAAACTGCACCTCCCCTAAATAGATGTAGAGAGTTGATG
>MHYJ01000048.1:1866-4662 GCA_001828445.1 Planctomycetes bacterium RBG_16_43_13 | reverse complement strand
GAGCCGCCGTAGGTTATGCTTGCACAAAAAATGATGAGGAATATCGTAGTTATCCTTGCGATTCTGCTCTCAAATCGTTGTGCTACGTCAGGTGCTATTGCTACGGTCCTTAAGAAAAATGCTCTTGATGCGATAGAAAAATGCCTCCATCCCTTTGTGTCACGCGCTATACTATTTATATCTGCGACTTTCTCTAATGTGATAGCCATTTGCTCTGTGTTACCTATTAATTTAGCACCGTATATATCTGCTTCTGTTTCAAATCTTCGGGATATAAAACCGAAAATCCCAACCCAGAACCCTACTGCGAATATTAAGACAGTGGGCCCTAAGAATTGCGAGTTGCCAACTACATTAGATAATATATTTAGAAGTGTTACAAACGATATGGAAAACATTAAAAATAACAGTATATGATGCCTCTTAGAATGTCCTATCTCGTGGCTTAATACCGCCTCTATTTCCTCTATACTCATCCTGTCTAAAATATAGTCGGTAAAAAATATGTAACGCGCCTTACCAAATAGCCCCGCTATAAACGCATTTCCTATCCTTGCGCCGTAGGTATTAACTACAAGCATACCACGGGATGAAAAAGCCGCCTTCTTACATAAATACGTTAATCGTTCTCTCAACTCTCCTGACGGTAACGGCTTCGCACCAAGTGCAAATTTTATCAGAAATGGTGCCATAGATATTATTCCTATCAAGAGTAATATCCCAAAAAGCCATCCGACAAATGGGTATATAGTTATTAGTTTTATTAGTAAATCCCACTCTTGAGAGATACTGCTTACAGATATTATAAGCACTATTGGTAAGAGGGCGAATGCCGTAAACGTTCTAAAATGGAATACCAGTTTTCCATATATGGATGTTGCCTCTTGACGGAACCTGCCCTCGAATGAGGACGCTATTACATCATTTAACGCTGTCAATATGAAGAGCGGTATAAGTGTAGCAATTTCTGCCGCAACTGCATATCCGTCTAATCTCAGATTATCCCATACATAGAGAGGTAGATGAAATATATATATTTCTGCCGTGTAGAGTAACAGAGCTATCACCCTCATAATTCCTTTTGCCCTGTAGAATTGCTTACTATTACTTTCTCTGCTTGTTATGCTGTAGATGATGTAGCACACAAAGGTATATAGGACAGTAGTAAGAATAATTATAAAAGGTTGTATATGTAGTCCTATTCCAAGTAAGCCGATGCTATTGTGTTCTTCACGAAGAAAGTAGAGCGGTTCTACTCCTGTGGGGTATAAAAACGCCACAAACACCGACAGCATATAGAAAAGCGGATTGACCATATCTGTGGTTAGTTTAATGGATAGTGCGGTCGCAGTCAAATTTCTTTGACACCATCTCATCTATCTGCTACTATTGATGAATTATGATTAACATAGACGATTTCAGGAAACTCGATATCCGCGTAGCAAAGGTGTTAGAGGCATCAGCACATCCTAACGCAGACCGCCTCCTCGTTATTAGGACTGACATCGGAGGTGGCGAGACGAGGCAGGTTGTCGCAGGTATAAAGAAATGCTATGCCCCAGAGCAGTTAGTGGGTAAATCGGTTATAATGCTATGCAATTTAGAGCCCGCTATCTTGCGAGGTGTGGAGAGCCAGGGTATGATACTCGCCGCATCCTATGGCGCCGACCCGAAGGCGGAGGACTTTCAGATAGTTGTGCTTATGCCGGAGAAGGAACTGCCGGCGGGGGCGAAGGTGTCGTAGCGTAAATTCAAATCTCAAAGTGCAAAAGTCAAAAAATAAGGAATAAGTATTTATCCCCCGCTCAATATCTCTGCAATTTTCGAATTCAGTGCCTCGGATTTTGGTGTAACGTCTCTGTTCTTATCTCTCATAAGTAGTTCGCCAATTTGTGATGCGAGGAGTTGTAGCCCTCTTTTCCTATAGTAATATCTTTGTGATGCCTCTCTCTTTATTGCCCTTATCTGTTCTCTCATATCATCTGCCTCTGGATTATTTGGCTGTAGTGGTAGTGTTTGCTCTGCCAGATTACTCGGTGCGCTTCGAACCGCACCGTGATTAGGCGAGTCCGCTACTACAACCTCTGCCTGGGCACGGACACAGCCACCATCAAGTTCGCTAAACTTTACCCAATCCTTGCCAAATGATTTGTCGCCTCTAAACCCACTAAATGCTATATGTGATGTCTCAACCGCATCCGTAACCGTCTCTATTAGCCCCTTCCTTGTCAAGCCGTGGCTCTGGATGTGTAGCCATACCCTTAGCTTCCTCTCAACGTATTCGGATAGCCCATAGCAGAGTATATTGCATATCAATAGGACGTCCTTATTATGAGATGTGTCTATGTCCATCCTTACCAACTGTGGAGCAGGCGGCATAGAGGTGGCGAGCGGCGCCTCATCACGCGGATATGCCATACCGGATGCGGCCGCTAATATGTTGCCCCTCACATAGTAGTGGCATCCGCTCATCAGCACACCACGTCTGTTTTTTATTATATTGCCTGCACCGGTCGTTATCATCCTCTTCTCCTGTAGTGCAGCGCTACCGAGCATCTTCGCCGCCGCCTCCCACTTCGCCCGCTGTAGCTCGCTCAGCACCCCATACCACCTCCTCGATATCTCAGTCAGAGTAAGCCAACTCTTGACCTGCTTACGCGAACGTGGTTGTATTATCTGTAGAGGTGCATTTTTTACTACTAACATCCCTTTCCACTGCGTTACTATGTGCGGACCTCGTAGGTCCAACTGCCCCCTCAGATTCCTTAAACTGCCTCCTTTTGCCATAAAAAACTC
>MHYJ01000048.1:1517-1833 GCA_001828445.1 Planctomycetes bacterium RBG_16_43_13 | reverse complement strand
CTAAATTCGAAGCCCCATTAGAAATTCCTTCTAACGGGGCAAGCACTAAATCCTAAACAAACCCAAAATCCTAATGCTCCAAATCCAAAACCGTTTTGAACATTCGGATTTAAGGGAATAAGGGAACGGCGCCATTCCCTCACCCCCTAACCCCTGACTACTATGGAATCACTATCACTGCCACATTTGACGGGTCTCCCCCCAATGTAGCCCCGTGAGACGGTCCCGCAGATGGGTCATCGAATTTGACTATCGTATCCATCTGCACTGATAGTTCGACTTTACGCGAACCGCCCGGCATCGCTATCGACCCTAT
>MHYJ01000048.1:1211-1508 GCA_001828445.1 Planctomycetes bacterium RBG_16_43_13 | reverse complement strand
CGTCCCTGTGCGGTATCCTCCCATCCTGATGTCGTTGAATGTGAACGGTGGCGCTGTCGCCACTTCCACAAACCCCACTATCTGCGGATGGATTTTCCTGATTGACTTTATCGTCGCCCATATCCTGAACTTCTTACAGAAATATGTAGCGAACGGCGCCAAATCAGGAGCCGTCCACGTTACGGAAATCACCCCCGCCAAGTGGCTCACCCCTACATCCGTAGGTGCCGGTGGAAATCCATCCTGCAGTGGTGCCTCCAGTGCGAACTGATTGGTCGTCTGACACCCCAACTCTAT
>MHYJ01000048.1:856-1108 GCA_001828445.1 Planctomycetes bacterium RBG_16_43_13 | reverse complement strand
TTGATGGCGGACTTCAGCATCTTGGCATACGCCTCCCACTTCGCCCGCTGTAGCTCTGTCATCTCGCCCGACCACTTCTTAGAAGCGGCTGTGAGATAACTCTTGCGGTTGTTCTGGCTGGCGCGGGCGTTCTGGTATATCTTCCGCGTGCGTCTGCGGAGGATGACCATACCCTTCCAGTTGGAGGCAATCATACTATCTGCGACATCCACCATCCCCCTCTGCTCCCTGAAACTCCTGCCGATACTCATA
>MHYJ01000048.1:325-633 GCA_001828445.1 Planctomycetes bacterium RBG_16_43_13 | reverse complement strand
ATCCTTTTTCGTCTCTCCCTTTAGAAGCATATCGCAGACGACCCACTCAATGGTTAGTTCTCCTAACCTCTCAAGTAGCGTCTCGACATCTAAAGCCACGTCAAGTTTCCTCTGCCAATTGTAGTATGGCTTGTTTTTATAGCTCCGCCCCGTCCTTGAATAACCCTCATCACTTCCAAATGGGCTATAACGTAACGTTTTCATAATTATCACCTCCTTACACCCAACAGGACTTTGTGTGTTTTCACACCTATTTTTTAAGTATAAGTTGCTTATTCATAGGGGTTTACCTCGTAGTGATGTGTGTG
>MHYJ01000048.1:0-278 GCA_001828445.1 Planctomycetes bacterium RBG_16_43_13 | reverse complement strand
TACACAGAGTTAAACGTAGTCGCTCACGGCTGATGTGCATATCCTTTGCGGTTTGGTAGAGATTTCGCTTATTGGTCTTGAATCTGATTATCTGCTTTATCTCACGTGGCGTGAGGTCATCCAGTAAGGTAAGAACACCAGCAGAGAGGTCGAAAAACATCCCCTCGTCATCAATCTTCTTGAGGAGTAATGCAAGGTTATCGGGACGCTTCTTCCTATTGCCATCTTTGCCGCCGTCTGCAAGACCTTTTCTGCCGACACCATCAGACATAGATACT
>MHYJ01000047.1 GCA_001828445.1 Planctomycetes bacterium RBG_16_43_13 | reverse complement strand
AAGCTATGAGTAAAGAGAAGAGACATCGTTACCAGACAGCAAAAGAAATGGCAATTGACCTGTGTAGATTTAATGAAGGCAGAGACATATTAGCGAAGCCGCCTGGTATATCCACCAAAGTAGTTACGAAAATCAAAAGGCATAAAGTATTTACGGCTATTACATCAATGTTAATAGTCGCACTAACAATATTCTTACTTTATAGAAGCGTATTCGTAAATCCTTTAGAGAAGATTGCTGAAGAAACAACCGCCACATTATCTATAACTACAGATCCACTAAATGTGGATATAACTATAATAGCACCAAACATCGCCACATTGAAAGGTAAGACCCCGTTCACGGATAAAGTTAAAATTGGATATTATACATTAATGCTTAAAAAGGATGGCTATCCCTACTTTTTTATGCCCATATCAGTTGAAAGAAATATCGCCAGCACAGTAAAACTACGATTGTATAGAGAAGAAGAAATACCAGAAAATATGGTTTATATACCAGCAGGAGAATTCCCTATGGACAATCCTGCCCATGTAGGAGATATCAACTTAGGATTGCACAAGGTATTTGTAAAGCCCTTTTTCATAGACAAATATGAGGTAACCAATGCACAGTATAAACTATTTATAGATGCAACAAATCATAAACCACCTCAAAGCTGGAAGGACGGAAAGATTCCTAAAGGGAAAGAACTATTTCCAGTTACAGATGTAATTTATAATGATGCATTATCCTATGCAAGCTGGGCTGGGAAACGACTCCCGACAGAAGAGGAATGGGAAAAGGCGGCAAGGGGTATTGATGGACGCATATACCCATGGGGTAATAAGTTTATAAGTAAGAATTTGAATTATTCAGCCAAAGAACAAAGTATACTTAGTAAATTACGATCTGTAGGCTCATACCCTGAAGGTGTCAGTCCTTATGGTTGTTATGATATGGCTGGAAATGCGGCAGAATGGACGATCTCCCAAGATAAATGGGGAAAGTTTAAGCTTAGAGGTGGTAGCTACTTAGACGTACCAGAATTTTGCACAACCTATACCAGTATCCTATTATCTTCGAGCGAAAATACATCTAAAGGCATTGGCTTCCGCTGTGTTAAAGATGCACCAGAGTAAACTACACGTCATAAGACACAAACACTAATCCCTTTATAGATTGACATACTATCAAACAGTATGTAGTATCATACGAGGTACTATTGTAATATATACCAAAAGTTGATATAATTGCGCCCGTAGCTCAACTGGATAGAGTGACTGACTACGAATCAGTAGGTTGCTGGTTCGAGCCCAGCCGGGCGCACTAAGTTATAAATATATAAGATATGTATCAAGTTTTTGCAAGACGATATAGACCACAGACCTTCGAAGAGGTAGTTGGTCAAGCACATGTCGTAGATACACTAAAAAACGCTATCACAGAAAGACACGTAGGACATGCCTATCTATTTTCTGGTCCACGTGGCATAGGCAAAACCTCAATAGCAAGGATTCTTGCAAAGGCATTAAACTGCGATAAGGGGCCTTCTCCCACCCCCTGTAATTCCTGCGAACAATGTCTTTCAATATCATCTGGCCAAGATGCAGATGTAATAGAGATGGACGCCGCATCAAATAGAGGCATAGAAGATGCACGTATGCTACGGGAAAATGTAACATATTCTCCTCTTCGCTCCAGATTCAAGATATATATAATAGATGAAGCACATATGCTCACCAAAGAAGCGTTTAATGCACTCCTGAAGACGCTTGAAGAGCCACCGCCAAACGTAAAGTTCTTTTTCGCTACTACAGAACCCAATAAGGTGCCAGATACAATAGTATCGCGATGCCAACGATTCAATTTGAAACGTATTACCACCAATGACATATTGAAGCGACTCTCACAGATAGCTGAAAGTAATAATGTAAAAATAGAAACTAATGCACTACGGACTATAGTTACTATGTCCAAGGGCTCTATGAGAGATGCAGAGTCACTTCTTGATCAGATAATATCATACAAAACTAATAATATCACGATAGAGGAAGTAAATACGGTCTTAGGCATAGCACCACAAGAGTTCATATCAAATATTGTATCAGCTATAAAGGACGGAGATTCAAAAAACGCCATGACCGTAATAGACAAGGTGTTTATAAATGGTGTAGATGTAAATTCCTTTATAGATCAAGTTATTGAGCGACTTAGACAAATACTCCTTATCAAAACCTGTGGTAAAAATAAAGACCTTATAGATGATGATATTGATATAATAAATATATACGAGAAAGAGAGTAATTACTTCTCAACGGAGGCACTTCTCTATTTTATACAGCTACTATTTGAGGCAAAGCACAGGATCAAGGATGGTGCAAATATGAGAATAGTGCTTGAACTTACCATACTGAAATTAGTGAAAAGTAAAGATATAGTAGATATAGCATCTGCTCTAAAACAACTTGAATCTGTGAATAGCAACACACAAATAGTATTTAATGTTAGTGACCAGCCAAACCCTGCAAAAGCCATAGCACAAAATATTCCAGATAAAAAAGACCAATCATCTATCATCTCGGCTGATAGTAACATACAGAACGATAAATCATATCAAGATACATCTTCTGACCTAAAATCGTTGTGGCAAAGAATTATAGAGGATATAAAGAAGAAAGATGTTAAGGTTGCGGCACATATTAGAGAAGGTATATTGGAAAAACTTAACAATGATGTAGTAGTCATAAAGTTCCCCGCACAATTTGGATTCCATAAGAAACAAATAGAGTATCCCGACAATAAAAAGATAGTTGATGCGGCCGTAGAAAATATAACTGGCAAGAAACTTAATGTAAATTTTAAGCTGGATACAAATGCCCGCCACAGTCCAGAAGAGTTAGAAGGTAACTATGAAGTCAGTAACCGTACACAAGAAATAAATACAAACATTACGTCTGAACCAGCTGTAAAAAAGATTGTGGACTATTTCGGAGGTACTATTGTTGGCACATCTAAAAACATAGAAAAATAAGGAGAATATAGTATATGTTTCAAGGAATGGGTGGAATGAACGTAGGTAAACTAATGAAACAAGCCCAAGAAATGCAGAAAAAGATGGCACAAGTTCAGGAAGAGCTAAAAGAACGAATTGTGGAAGCATCGGCAGGAGGTGGCGTAGTAAACGTAAAAGTCAATGGTGCTCAAGAAATAGTAGATATAAAAATAGCAAAAGAGGTAATAAACGCTGACGACAAGGATATGTTAGAGGAGCTTGTAATTACTGCTATAAATGAGGGTATTAAAAAATCCCGTAAAATGGCTGAATCAGAGATAGCAAAGGTAACAGGCGGCTTAAATATACCGGGGATGACGTAGCAGAGAAAATATGTATACAGAACCATTGCAAAGATTGTTATATGAATTAGCGAAGATGCCTGGCATAGGCGAAAAAACCGCAGAAAGATTAGCATTTTATATACTAAACATACCAAAAGATGAGGCACTACAGCTTGCAGACGCTATAAAAGATGTAAAAGAATCTATTAGAAACTGCAGTATATGTTATAATATATCAGAGAATAACCCGTGTGAGATATGTTCTTCTGAAAGCAGGGATAGAAACATTGTGTGCGTAGTGGAGCAGTCAAAAGATTTATGGGCAGTAGAGAAAAGTGGCACCTACAGAGGACTTTATCATATCCTCCAAGGACGAATATCGCCACTTGACGGTATAGGACCAGGAGATTTAACTGTGAGTAATTTTATAGACAGAGTAAAAAAGAACACGTTTAAGGAAATTATCCTCGCAACAAATCCAAACACAGAGGGCGACGCTACAGCATACTACATACAGAAACAAATTCAACATATGCCTATTAAAATTACCCGCATAGCCAAGGGGGTACCAGCAGGAAGTAGTTTAGAGTATGCGAATAAAACAGTATTGAGCGATGCAATTAGTGGTAGGAGGGAACTATGAGACTTGAAACAGAACTGAGACAGAGATTAGAACAGAGAATGAAGTTATCACAACAGATGGTTCAATCTCTTGAACTACTTCAATTACCTATAATGGACCTACGAGAACTTATAATGCAAGAACTGGCAGAAAACCCTACGCTTGAGACATCTCAAGACATAGATGAACAACAGGAAGAACAGACAATATCCACAGATACACGGAAAGAAGAAGAGGAAGGTGACAAGTTAGATGTACTAAATTACATAGAAGAAAGCTTAAATGAAGGTAGAACTCGGAAGCCAAATTATGATGAAGAAGACGTAAAATTTGATATGATGCAGAATACCGCTGCCGGAGCAATCACACTACAAGAACATCTCCACAATCAGTTAATTCTAATGGATATTCCAGATGACATAAAAACCATAGCTCAGCAAATAATATATAATATAGATGACGATGGATATCTAAAGGCAACAGTAGAAGAAATAGCGTCATCACTCAAAGAACAGTTTCCAAATCTGACAGATGCGGAATTGTTAGACAATATTGTTATGGTGCTTGAGATTATACAGAAATTAGAACCTCGCGGCGTAGGTGCTCGAGATGCTAAAGAATGCATCCTTTTACAGCTCTCAGATGAAGACCCACGATATGAACTAAAGAAACATCTAATACATAATTATCTGGATGATATAGGCCAGAACAGATTACCTAAGATAGCAAATGAGGTAAAAGTAGATTTAACGGAGTTAAAAGTAATAGTAAATGAATTGTCTAAACTAAAGCTCAAGCCAGGTTCAACATTTTCTAAGGATAAAACCCCACCTGTATACCCAGAGGTAACAGTAAAGGAAATAGATGGGAAATATGAAGTTGCTATAGAAGATTCCTATCTCCCGCCTATTTATATAAGTAGACATTATCAAGAAATGCTAAAGAACACGAAGCTGTCCAAAGAGGAAAAAGATTTTATAAAGAAAAAGCTGAGTTCGAGTAGGTGGCTTATAAACGCCATTGAACACAGAAAATCTACGCTCTATCGAATCAGTGAAGAAATAGTAAAGCAACAATATGAGTTTTTCGAAAAGGGTATAGAATATCTCAAGCCACTTACAATGCAACAGGTTGCCAATATACTTGGGATACACGTCTCCACAGTAAGTAGAGCAGTGTCAGACAAGTATATTGATACACCACGAGGCATCTTTAATATGAAATTTTTCTTCGCAAGTGCTGCGGAAACATCTACAGATAACAATCAACAAACAAGGTTAAGCTTAATATCTAAGCTGGAAGAGTTAATACAAAGCGAGGATAAAAAGTCACCCCTCAGCGATTCACAGATTGCTGATATTCTAAAAAAAGATGGAATGAGTGTAGCCAGACGAACGGTAACAAAAATTCGAGAAGAGATAAATATACCGTCCTCCAGAATAAGAAGACAGTATTAAAGGAACATCTGCATATCCTTGTAGCAAAATGCTTGATTGTAAACGTGTTTTCTTATAACCTATCATTGATATGGAAATAGAAAATAACGTTCAATTATTACAAGAAAATATAAATAATCTAAAGAAGGAAATAGCCAAGGTTATAGTAGGCAATGACCAGGTAATAGACAATGTAATCGTTTCTATCTTTGCAGGTGGACATATCCTCTTCGAAGGTGTTCCAGGTGTAGGAAAAACACTGCTTGTTAAAACATTAAGCCAATGCCTCAATCTGAAGTTCTCTCGTATACAGTTTACGCCAGACCTTATGCCTGCAGATGTAACAGGCACAAATATAATAAACTTGAATACAGCTGGTGAGAAGGCGTTTGAATTTAGAAAAGGCCCTCTGTTTGGCAATATAATCCTGGCGGACGAAATTAACCGCGCAACACCAAAGACGCAGTCGGCATTACTTGAAGCAATGCAAGAAGGAAATGTAACAATATCTGATAAAACGTATCCTCTACCAGAACCATTCTTCGTTATAGCTACCCAAAACCCAATAGAGATGGAAGGAACTTATCCCCTTCCTGAAGCACAACTCGATAGATTCTTCTTCAAAGTAAATGTGAAAATTCCCGACCTGAGAGAACTTATGGCTATCGTAGATAGGACAACAAGAAATACATATACAGATATAAAACAGATATCTAATGGCAAAGAGATAGTTGATATGAGCAGATTTGCAAGAAGCGTCCCTATCGCATCACATGTGGTAGAATATGTGGGACGGCTTATCCTTGCTACCCACCCTACTACAGAAGGTGTTACAGGTATGGTCAAAAAGTATATACGTTATGGCTCAAGCCCTCGAGGTGCTCAGGCACTCGTAATTGCCGCAAAAATCGTGGCACTTATGAAAGGACGCTATAACGTCAGTTTTAGTGACATTCGCACAGTGGCGATTCCTGCCCTTTGCCACAGATTAATTCTAAACTTTGAAGGAGAAACAGAAGGAATTAAAACAGAACAGATTATAGAGCACATAATGGGGCAAGTCCCAGAAACCACGTAAAATATTCTACGGCATTTCATGAACCGCGCTAAAAATCCCCTCCAGATACTAAAAACGTTAAGATACAAACAGCAGGACGGTTTCTATAATGACGCTCCTTTAATGAAAGTCCATGACCGCAAACGACGACATACGGTATTTCAGATTTTGGTCTCCTGCATAATCAGCCAACGCACCAGAGATGAACAAACCGCCGTAGT
Organism: Planctomycetes bacterium RBG_16_43_13; assembly: GCA_001828445.1. The sequence continues at coordinate 15,654 of MHYJ01000047.1, read as the reverse complement.
TGATAGTAGATTATTCGCTCAAGCTTCTACACCACAAGGCATCCTTAAACTTGGGAAAAACCGCCTAACTAAACTTCTTAAAGGTGCTGGATTTTATAGACAGAAAGCTAAGCATATCATTAGTTGTTGTAGTGAGATATTGAAGTTAGGCAGGACACCATCTACAATGGATGAACTTCTGAAGTTACCAGGTGTAGGACGCAAAACTGCCAACATAGTGCTTATTCACGGATTCCATAAACCAGCTATCGCTGTGGATGTCCACGTCCACCGCATTGCCAATAGAATAGGGTTAGTCAATACGAAAACGCCAGAAGACACTGAAACGTCCTTATGTGCACTAATTCCACGTCATCTGTGGAGTATAGTTAACGAACTTTTAGTAGCCCACGGACAGAAAATTTGCCAACCGCGCCGACCAAAATGTGAGATTTGCCCTGTCGAAAGATTTTGCGCCAAGAAGTTTTAGCTTGACATATAGCAAAAACTGCTGTTATATACTGCAGGTAATATCACTTTCCCCGGTAGCTCAATGGTAGAGCGAGCGGCTGTTAACCGCAAGGTTGTAGGTTCGAATCCTACCCGGGGAGCATTTGTGCGTTAATTCCCCCAAGGGAGCTCATCAAATATGCATTTCGCTTTCTGCCACAGTATTGCTTGACTATAACAATCCTCTTATCCATCGCCTCATTTGCTCTTCATAATAGATAATTGATTCTACAAGCTTGAACTGTGCCCTGCAACGATCAAGATTTTGCTCCTTTCGATGAATCTTAAAGTAGGTGTCGCCAGACAGATAATCTGTAAGAAAGCGAAGCCCAATCTCGAATGTGATTAGTTTGCCAGCGAAAACCAGGTATTCCTTCTCAACATCTGTTAATAATACACTGGACGAAGTAAGATACCCTTCGGCTAATGCCTGAAATATAGGCATACAAACGTAAATCCTTGATAAATCGCGCTCGTCTTCAGCTGTCGGACTCGTGGCGGTTCGGACCATATCGCCAAAATCATAGAGCGATAACCCCGGCATAACGGTGTCAAGGTCAATCACACATAATCCCTCTTCCGTCACTTCATCCAGCATAACATTATTTATCTTTGTATCATTATGGGTAATCCGCTCGGGAATTCCTCCTTGCTGATACATATTTACGATAACATCTACCATATCTTTATGCTGAAATACAAAGTCAACTTCGCGTGAGGCAAACTTGGCACGGTTACATACATCCTTTCTAAACGCTCCCTCAAAATCCTGAAATCTCTTAGGAGTATTATGAAAATCAGGAATGGTCTCTTTCAATCGAGGACCAGGCAAGTCGTTCAACAAACTTTGAAATTGTCCGAAAGCTTTTGCTACTTCGTAGGCCTGTTTCGGCGTTTGAACAACTGAGACCGTTTTGGCTCTTTCTATAAACATATAAGAACGCCAAAAGCGGCCGTTGGCGTCCTTATAATAAGATAAACCACTGTGGGTAGGAACAAGGGTTAGGACATTGCGGTCTATGTCCCGTTCTCCGGAGTCAGTCAGCTTTCTTTGGATGTGCCCTGTAACACGCTCGATGTTAGCCATCACGGATGACGGTTCATTAAACACAGTATGATTCATCCGCTGGTAAATATACTGGCAAAACTTTCCAGAGTCATTATAAACTACCCGATACGTGTCATTGATATGGCCATCTCCATATGGCTCGGCTAATATAAGCTTTCCCTCAATCTGAAACTGCTGGCCTATCAAGCAAATATCATTTATGGTCTCCATTGTTTTCCTCTACTGAGATTTGCTCCAGAGACATTCAGGATATTGTCCTTGGTCTATAAGGTTTTTGACCCTATGGATTACCTGAAGTTTGTCTTCTATATAGGTAATTCCGAACCATTGACCGCCGCCGGACAACATTTTTACTCTGACACTTCCTTGAGCAATCAGGTTATTTAGAGCATAAGGCAGGAAAAACTCCGAATCTTTCTCCATTCCATATCTGTGGAGAAAGGTTACAAATTCGGCGCTGAGGTGGGCAAAAAGAGATGGAGTAAATCCCCACATATTCATAGACACTACTTCGTTACCTGTTAAATGACGTAGTTTCCCTAACTCATCAATAGCTTGAACAACATCCCTGTTTTTTTCAATCCGCAAGTACTCTTCCATAGTTTTAAGAAAGCCATTAGAATCACACCTACAAATAGCACGAGAGACGGTGCTATAAGAAGAAAGGGTATCTTTCAGCAAAAAACCGACAAAGGCATAATCCGTATCAACAGGATTCTGACACTTTATTAGATAATTAGAAAGCACCTGAAAAGATGCCTGGCCATAAAAATCGTCCCCGTTAATCACAGCAAAAGGTTCATTGATTGTTTTCGAGGCAGATAGAACAGCGTGCCCTGTCCCCCACGGCTTTTGACGACCAGACGGGACAGTAAAACCATTAGGCAAATCATTCAAATCTTGATACACATACTCTAAAGCAATGCGTTCTCCGCATCGTTTGCCTATGGTGTCTCTAAAACTATCTTCTATGTCACGGCGTGTTAATATAATCGCTCTCGTAAATCCTGTACGAATCGCATCGTAGAGGGCATAATCAATCAATGTTTCACCTGCAGGACCAACTGGTTCCAACTGTTTAGGATAACCATATCGGCTGCCGACGCCTGCTCCCAAAATTAGTATTGTAAGCCCCATTTTAGGTAAATTATATATGAAAAGAAGCTAAAAGCACAATATTAACTATGACAACATATTTCGATATTCATTTGACATCTTGGCTTTGAATCTCTATACTGCGTCGCCAGCTTTGTTTAACAATACAACATTATAACTATGCATTTATCCGTGGGCGACTGGGCAATTGTTGTTGGCTACCTAATCATTTGTTTGGGGATTGGATTCTATTTCACTCGTAGAGCAAATAAGAGCATCGCCGAGTTTTTCGTCTCAGGTCGAAATCTTCCCTGGTGGTTGGCAGGCACATCTATGGTCGCCACAACTTTTTCTACAGATACCCCCCTACTCGTTACAGAGCTTACCAGGACTCAAGGCGTTAGCGGAAACTGGACTTGGTGGTGTATGCTGTTCAGCGGGATGCTCACTGTCTTTTTCTTTGCCCGTCTATGGCGTCGCTCAGAGGTCATTACCGATGCAGAGTTTTACGAATTGCGTTACCCAGGCAAGGCAGCCACATTCTTGAGAGGATTTAGGGCTATCTATCTCGGATTGTTCATTAACTGTTTGATAATGGGAACCGTCTCTCTGGCTATGGGTAAGATTGGGCATGCGATTTTGGGATGGGAACCATGGTGGATTATAGTTGGGGCAGGCGTTGTTACGGTGGTTTATACCGTTACTTCCGGATTATGGGGGGTCGTAATGACCGACCTGCCACAGTTCATTATTGCCATCATCTGTTCCATTGTCCTTGCCTGTTATGCAGTGTCTGATCCGCAGGTTGGAGGACTGAGTGGTTTGTTTGATAAGGTCTCTACTACCAACACTGGCCTTTTCCCCGATTTCGCGGCAGGGAATACTATACTTATTCCATTTCTTGTTATGATTGGAGTACAATGGTGGGCTTCATGGTATCCCGGTGCAGAACCAGGTGGAGGCGGATATATCGTTCAAAGAGTATTTGCATGTAAAAATGAGCGACATTCGCTCTACTCAACCCTCTGGTTTAACATTGCCCATTATGCCCTGAGACCATGGCCATGGATACTCGTTGCTTTGGCTTCACTTATTTTGGTCAATCCTTCAGAACTACCGCTGAAACCTGATGGCACGATAGACCACGGTTATGCCTATCCAATTTTGTTGAGATTATTGCCTCACGGTTTGCTTGGACTAATGTTCTGCTCCTTCCTTGCGGCATATATGTCAACTATGGATACCCATATGAACTGGGGGGCATCTTATCTGATTAACGACGTCTATAAACGCTTCATAAAGAAAAATGCAACAGAGAAGCATTATGTGTCTGTGTCGCGAATCCTAATGGTTATCCTAACGATTCTCGCATGTATCACCTCATTTAAGTTAGGTTCACAACAGTATGCTTTTAATCTGCTCATCACTATAGGTGCAGGCACTGGGTTGGTGTATATCCTACGCTGGTTCTGGTGGAAAATTAGTGCATGGAGCGAAATCTCTGCTATGATTGCCTCTTTGGTAATCGCCAATCTTATGATTTTCGTTATCTACCCGGATAACCAGAACTATGAAAAAAATAGCCAGTGGATTCTGATTATTAATGTCCTGTTCACGACTGTCGTCTGGGTTACTGTAACTTTCCTCACCTCGCCAACAGACGTCGGCTCGCTGGAACAGTTCTACCGAAAGGCCAAACCGGGTGGACCTGGGTGGAAACCTTTGAAGAAGCGATGCCCTGATGTTATACCTGCTGAGACAATGAGATGGAATTTTGTCGGGTGGATTCTGGGGTGCGTTCTTGTCTATGCTATCCTCCTTGGCACAGGATACCTTCTAAAAGGGGAAACATCTTTAGGGATGTTGTGTCTTGCCGTGTCACTGGGATGTATCTTCCTGATGATCCGCTTAATGAAGCAAATCGGCTGGGAGACAACGTCAACATCTGACTCACATTAGCGCTTAACTTACAAGTCCATAATTAAGACAGCCATAAATAGCATGTAATTACCTACCTACGTAAAATACAAATTACTCTCATTCAATCAATCGCCTTATCACCTCTACCACTTTTTGACCTTTCACCTCAATATTTCTCACAATACATCTAATTTCTATACAAGACCTTAAAATCACTTCTGCATCACTAAATGCGTTATCTTCTAACGAAGAATTATCGCTGTTTCCGACATTATAGTGAACAAAATTGTATCGTATATCTATAGACATACAACCTCCTTCATAATATCAACATTTCTACTTACTTGATGTTGAGACAACTTCATCTGCCGACTGCATACCTCCATATCTCGAACGGCTATCCAGAAACTGTATAACACGTGCAGATATAGAATGTTTACTTTTTCTCTGTCCATCCTTTTCCCACTTCTCGAGACGTAGACGTCCCTCTACAAATACAGTGCTCCCTTTATTGAGATACTCAGCACAGGTCTCACCCTGCCTACCCCACGCGGAAACATCAACAAAACAGACATTTTCCTGTTTTTCACTATTAGAACCTGTGTAGAAACTATTTACAGCTATAGAGAAACTACATACCGCTTTGCCAGTTTTCGTATATCTCAACTCTGGGGCACGTGTTAATCTGCCTATTAGCAATACCTTGTTCAGATTAGCCATAAACTACCCTCCGCTTATAAGAGAAATACACAAAATTTAGCCATCCAGCAACATAGGTTGGGTAAACCTGCGCAGGCAACCAACCTCAACCTCTGCTATCAATATATTAAGCAAAAACCATACCAAAGGAGTTAAAATAGGTAAGTGCCTGATAATCAGCAACTTACACAAAAAGAGAGGGATATCCCCCTAAAAGGCAATGTTACGATTAGTAACATATGTTACGATAAGTAACATTTTCGTAGGTTACACCGTAGAATATAGCTATAAAATATTTACAAACATACCCTTAAAGGTATAATACTGAATATGACAAAGCAGGTATTCGTAATATTAGCAATACTCTCTATATTTACCCATCCCGCTTATGCCTATAGAGAACATAAGTTTAGCACCCATAAAATAAATATAACTGAAGCTGTTGATAATATAGTTATGCAGGATATAAACGGCGATAAATTACCGGACATAGTTATACAGACCAACAAAAAGCTCAACATATTCTTACAGACAAAGGAGCACGAGTTCAGGCAAGCCCCAGACCAAATAATCTATTTAGCCGATACCACTTTCCTTTGGTATATAGGTAAAGTTGCTGACTCTGACCTGCCCTCCATATTTACTATGACATCCAACGGAATTAGCAGATATAGACAAAACGTCGGCTCTTTTGTTAGTGAACCGGATGAGCTTATAGCGGCACCCAATATATTACAAGGCATCACCTCTCAACCACCCCTATTTATTGACTTCATCCCAGACATAAATAGGGACGGCTTAAATGATGCAATACTTTTCCAAAAAGGTAAGCTCTTAATATTCATACAAAATAAATTAGGCAATTTCTCACTAAACCAGAAACTTGACATAGAGATGGAGTCATCCGTAGATGCAATATCTATAACAAAGCAAGAAACCGTATCAAAAATATCTATACCAGCTCTATCCTTCGGCGACCTGAATGGAGACGATAGAATAGATATAACTTATTTCCAGTTCCTTCCTAAAGGCGAAAAGGTGAGATTCTTCTTACAGGATAGCAATGGCAGATTTAAGCAGAAGGAAAACGTCGCCCACGAATTGTCTCCCAAAGAGAAGCACAGCAAGACGTTCTTCGACATAGAGAAAGCACCTATAATACAGGACATAAACGGCGACGGCGTATTGGACTTAGTAGTTACGTATCTAAAAAAAGGAAGAGTCCTCATATATTTCCTGAAAGGCGGAAGGCAAAATCTTGCAACTCCAGATAGCATCATAGAAACCGGCGGTTGGGTTACAGTTGTATGGCTGAACGACTTTGATGGAGATGGTAAGCAAGAGCTGATCCTCGCCAACATAGAGAAATTCGGCATAGTAGGCGGTATAGAAGTATTCCTATCGAAAAAGGTTAACCTTCAACTCATAGTATATCGTCTTAAGAGCGATGGTTCAGGTTTCGAGAATGACCCATCGCAGACGCTTGTATTCTCAGTCCCTTTCGTAGTTCAGCTTACGCGGGAATCCGGCTCGTGGTCGCTTACATTCAAGCCAAATTTCAAAGGCGATTTCAACGGTGATGGCATCAAGGACCTTATTGTAAAATCTGATGACAAAGTGTTAGATATATATTATGGTAATAAAAACACAGTATTAGATAGCTCTCCAAATGCGAAGATAAACATAAATCAACCTAAAGGTACCTCTTATACAGAATCATACACCTCTGACCTAAACGGTGATGGCATCTCTGACCTTATCCTCCTCCACGTAAATATGGACAAAGACACCAATACGATAGAACTGTTGCTATCTGGGAAATAACGCACCATATAATTCCTATTGACAACAAACGCACCTCTATATAGCATAGCACACCATATCCATCATAGGAGACATCGAACTTGGCAGAACTTGAGAAAATATATGAGTGGGCTGACGATGCCCTAAAGCGCGGGAACTATGCACAGGCGATAGAACTATATAATCAGATTATAACCACAAATCCTAACGAGGGAACAGCCCGTAAGGGGCTCCGCTCAGCGATAATAAAAAAATTCCAAGTAGAGGGTGCTCCCTCAAAGTTAAAATTATATGCTCTCGGCGCCAAGACAATGGGACAACTTGCCATCTACAAAAACAATCCACAAAAGCGAATGGAGATTGCTCAATCTTATCTGAATAACGACCCGAATGATGTAAAGGCACGAGTAGCGCTTGGAGAATCGCTCAAAGACGTCGGACATTTAGATGGAGCAATCGCAGAACTGTCTATAGCAACAGAAATTCAGAAAGATAACACACAGGCAATGAAACTCCTCGGTATAGCATATAAGGAAAAAGGTATGTTAAAAGAGGCGGAGGAGTGGCTGACAAAGGTATTACAATACAATCCTGACGACAGGGATGCAGGGAAAATCCTACGAGATGTTGCTGCCACCACTTCACTAAAAGAGGGATTTGAAGATGCAAAATCATATAGAGATGTCCTAAAAGACAAAGATCAGTCAGAGGAGCTCGAGAAACGTCAACATCTAATAAAAACGGATGAAGATATACAGGACGAGTTAGAGCGACTACAACAAGAACTACAACAAAACCCAAAAGATGTAAAGACCATTAAGAGCATAGCAGATATGTATTTCGAAAAGAAAAAGGATTACACAACCGCACGTGATTGCTATAAAAAGGCAGTAGAACTAAACCCAACCGACTCCGCTATGAAAAGTAAGGTTGACGATTGCACCATACGGCTCTTCGACGAACAAATTCAGAAACTCGAAGCTGCTAAAGATACAAAGTCAGCAGAAGTAAAGAAAAATAAACTTACTTTTGAAATGCAGTCATTCGAACGTCGCATAATAGATACGCCTACAGATGTTGGCTTACGATTTGAGCTCGGGAAACGTTACTACGCAGCAGGACAGATAGATAAAGCAGTCGCAGAATTCCAACAGGCGGTAAAGGACCCTAAACGCAAGGTGGACTCGCATATTTATTTGGGTATATGCTTCAAACATAAGGAAATGTTTGACCTGGCTATAAATCAACTGGAGAAGGCACTTACCGTTGGCTTTGTTTCTAATGACAAACAGCTTCTCATTAGGTATAATATGGCAATCTGCTACGCAGATGAAGGCAAACTTGCAAACGCTATAGAGGAAGGAAAAAAGATAATGGAGGTGGATATAAGCTACAAGGATATATCAAAATTAGTAAGTGAATGGTCGAAAAAAGTAAAAACACAATAAACTATTAAAGGAGGAAACCAACAATGGCGAGAACGCTGAGCACAAGGAAAAGAGTTAGGCAAAATCTGAAGAGACGGCTCCGCAATAGGATTGCAAAGGCAACAATAAAGACAGAGGTTAAAAAAACCCTCGTCTCTATATCCACTAAAAATGTGGATACTGCGAAGAGCCAACTCAAGACAGTTTATAAGCTGTTGGATAAGGCGGTTGAGAGAGGCATACTACACAAGAATAATGCCGCCCGTAGGAAGTCGCGGCTTGCCCAGAAAATCGCAGCACTATCTGCCAAGTAAGACAGAACAGGACAGGGCTATCATCCTATACATCCTGCGTAGATAGCCCGACAAGTCCCTCCTACTGCCGAGCTTATCCATCTCATCAGTCGGAGGAAAGAGCATAGACCTAATAAATTGCACCTTCTTACTAATATTCTTACACATTACAAGGTAGCCAAATACGCTCAGCCCGTTCCACCTATTGTTTCTCTCAATAGACCGCACAAGATAGCATCCCCCAAATCCACTAACCTTATTTCGACACCTGCGCAAAACGTCATCAGGCAACATCGTTCCTATTATCTTGTGGCTATAAAATAGTGAAAGATAGAGCGGAAATTCTACATTCCATTCAACGGCATAGCGGAATACCGCATCCCAATCGGTGCTGGGAAATGCACCCTTGTAACTATTAGCACTACTGCCGTCGTAGAACCTTATCAGTTGCGATATGTCGGCAAGATGAATCAACGTGCTAAATGAATGCTTCAAGGTATGCTCTGATAAATGTAGGAGAAGGAAATGCGGCGGCATTGCAAACGCCTTCACCCCGTCGCCAAAATCCACCTCCTCCACCTCTTCCCATATCTTTTCTACATCTATCGAATACATAAAAAGCGGGACCGAAGCATTTACTATATGCCAGTGCAAATGTAGGACCGACGGTGTCGTATCGCTCTCCTTAAAATAAGAGACAGAGTTGCGGTAAAACGAGTGGTAAGTAGTAAGTGTTGAGTGATAAGTGATAAAGTCATGTGAATTATATCCAAGTGAACGCAATGCAGCATCCGTCTCTCGCAACGTATCTTTCTTGATTAGGACATCTATATCTGCCATATCCCTCAAGCCCAATTCTGGATAGATAAACCGCGATAGCACAGAACCCTTTAACGGAATGGAGGATATCTCTTTATCAGCAAGCGACTTCAATACCTCTCTAAGCTGCCCTGCCTGGAGTATATTTCTACTAACAACCGAGAGATGTATCTTCTCAAGACCTGCCAATACATCAGCAGGCACTTTTATTTGGAGCAATCTTATATTTTTATACAATATGCCAGCGGTCTCCTCTGAACGGGCAATTTCAAGCACCCTCCCCCACTCAATATTATCTGCATCAGGAATAATATAAGGCGGCACAGTAGAAAGACGTGCCACGAGGAGTGATTCTTTATCCCAATGATTCATCAGAAATGTTTTCTATTTGCCGCCGTCAAAATTCTTCTTAAGTATTGCCCTTGTAGTCCTCAGAACCCTGCTATCGCTATCGCTCTTTAATATCTGTTCGAGAAAGTCCTTAATCTCATCCTTCTTATATCCACCAAGTGCAATCACGCAATTTCGCCTGACTATCGCATCACCGTCCTGCACGGCATAGTATTTTAACTTCTCCCTTACACTAAAGTCATCTAAAAAGTTACTCAATGCCATCGCCGAAAGGTATCGCACCTGTTTATCATGGTCGCTCTCTAACGCCTTAGTAAGAATTGGTATAGCCCTCTCGTCCTTCGTCTCACCCATCATCTGAACGAGATTGTATCTGGCAGGATAGCCCTGCTCACCATCGAAGACAACCCTCACGGTATCAAATATCCTACTGTCTCCACTTTTACGCACCGATGTTATAGCGTAATTTCTGAGAATCTGTTCGTTCGACTTAGAACCAAATATCCCGAGTAGAAACCCTATTGGTTCATCACCCTTCATCCCCCCTACCACCTGTATCAATGCTGTCCTAAGCTCCACCGTCTCATCCCTATTAAGTATCACATCACGTAGATACGGAAAGGCATCTACCCCAAGCACCTTTAATTGATTTAGATAGTCGTGATAGGATGCTTCACTCCCAAATGAGCGATTAGCTCCATCCGCCAGCAACTTCCTCAATTTATCTATCAATTCAGGTGCTGTTGCCTTTACAGGCGGATTATCAGGACGAATGGGCTTCTTACTAATAGGAGGATGGTCTGGAGGAAGATCTGCCGTATTATTAATAACGTTACTCGGCGGAATGTTATCTACCTTTCCAATTGCGGACACTTTATTATCCGTATGGGTATTCTTATCAGATGGCATCTTCCCCTTAAAGAAGACGCGATAACACAACAAGCCGACCATCACTATAAGGACTACCGATAGAATGAGAAATCTATGCCTTTTCATATAGTAGATATCCTGAGATTTTAACGACAGTGTGGGATAACTGTTTGAATATAAAAAGGTAAAACCCTTCCTTATTCTTTATCTTTACACTTTATTTTTTAGTTTACTATCTTATAATAACACCTATGAACTACGAAAACCGCCCAAAGGATAAACTAATAATAAATCTGTGCCCAACAGGTATGGTGCCAACTAAGGAGTTAAATCCCTACACACCAATAAGTGTAGATGAGATTGTGAAAACTGCGGTTAGTTGTGCCAAGTTAGGGGTATCGGTGGTTCATATCCATCCAAGAGATAACTACGGTAAGCCCACCTGGAGAAAAGACGCCTTCGCTAAAATAATAGAGGGTATAAGAAATAATACTGACTTGATTATAAGTGTATCTACAAGCGGAAGGAACTGGAGTGAGTTTGAAAAAAGGTCTGAGTGTCTGGAATTAGAAGGAGACCTGAAACCGGAACTCGCCTCCTTGACAGTTGGCTCTATGAATTTCATAAACCAAGAGTCCGTCAATAGCCCTCAAATGATTGAACTGCTCGCCAAAAAAATGATGGACAGGGGTATAAAGCCGGAGTTCGAGATATTCGAACCGGGTATGCTCCATAAAGCCAAGTTCTTGTTACAGAAAGAAATTGTAAAAGATGAAAAGCCGTATTTTAATTTATTATTTGGTTCGCTGGGAACAGCGCCGTTCGAGCCAATGGTTTTCGCAACTTTACTATCTATGCTACCTACTAATTCCGTATGGAGTGCAGCTGGAATTGGCCAATATCAATTATACGCAAATGCAGCCGCTATTATATTTGGAGGGCATATAAGGATTGGTTTAGAGGATAATCTATATTACAGTTATGATGCAAAAGAACCTGCTACAAATGATGTGTTAGTTGAAAGGATTGTCGGGATTGCAAATAAATTAGGGAGGGGAATAGCCACTCCTAAAGAGGCAAGAGAAATTCTCGGTTTATGATCGAAAATCTATTCTTGTGCATTATCACTTAAAAACACTATCAGATATACATAAAGAATATGCTTGTGGGAGGAAACCGATATGGATTGGACTATCTTTGGTGCTGGGAGTTTTATTTGGGATATTATTGATGCTATTGAGGAGCACAGCGGCAAAGTAAAATACATAGTCCTTAACAGGGATATACCAGCAGACCTTTCTCAAGAATTGGCTAAAAGATTCCCTATAATATCGCTCAAGGACTATAAACAACACAATGGTGATAAAGATAATAATTTCTTGGGATTTGTAAACGCTAATAAGGAGCCATTGCTCGAAGAACTTGAGAAAATCGGGATTTTGCGGTTTCCAAATGTCATACATCCTAAAAGTATTATATCAAATAGCAGTTTACCACATATCGGTAAAGGTAATTTTATAGGAGCTGGCTCCGTCATTGCTCCCTACGTTAAAGTTGGGAATTTTAATTTTATAAACAGGGCTTCTTCTATAGGACACAATACAACAATTGGCAATTTCAATCATATCGCTCCAGGGGCTACTATCTGCGGGATATGCAAGATTGGCAATAAAAACCATATAGGAACTGGTTCTACAATAATAGATCGTATAACGATCGGCGACAATATAACAATCGGCGCTGGGGCTGTGGTTGTTAAAAATATATCATCGCCCGGCACATATATCGGTGTCCCGGCGAAGGTGAAGGGAGTGTAAGATTTTACTTCCTTATCTTTGATTTTTGCTTTTATCTTATCACCCCATCCCCCTACTATTCCCCGTCCCGTATTGGGGCGAAGAATAGTTAAGAGGATAAGGAGGGAATAGGGGCATTGTAAAAATCAAAATCCAAAACGCAAAAGTCAAAATTAAGGATGGTGCTTCGTTCCATACCCCACTCCATATCACACTAATTTATCGCATTCTGTGCCGTTGCGGCGGCTCTCTTAAAATAGTCAACCGCAGTATAATAATCCCCTGCATTCAGAGAACTCACCCCTGTATTAAAGAGACCCCACGCAGAAACCACATAACTATTCGTGCTACCCACCTGTGCCTCAATCCCCTCTATGAATTCCCTCGTGTCGTTCATAGCCCCATTCGCCAATATCTTCTGCAATTCAGACGTATCCAACCCGCTATTACTTGCACTAATCAGATAATTTATTGCCTGCTTAATCTTCTCCAGCCCTGCAACGATAGCACCACTTGATATCTTTTGTAGCGCCCCATTACTTGCGCTACCGCCGTTGTTGCCAATTAGGTTATCTGCCGCCTTTTGCAGTGAACTCTTCTGAGTAGATGTCAGATTACTGGACGAGAGATACAGTTTTAACTGGTCTACTACGAAAGATATGGCATCCGCCAAAGTATCCAATCCACCCGAAACCGCACAGACGAGGACATATCCACCCGTCCTATCAACTACATAGACGTAGTCCCCATTCGGGAGGAAAGCCAAGTATGTTACATAGCCGGCGGAAATGGTCTTCACAACATCCCCGAAGGTTGTATTGGCAGGGTTTGAGTCAATAAGTGCGACCGTGCCTGTGTCAGATGCAGTAATAACCGCTAACTTGCCATCTGGTCTGAAGGATATGTCGTTGAGGTCGGTATATGCGACTATGCCGTTCAGGGCGATTGCACTCACTACGGTATTATTCGTAGTATCTATAACGTTCACCACATCCATATTATCCGTGAGAACCCAGATATAGTCGGTGCCTTTTTGGTATCTTACCCTGAAGGGATAGCCCGTGAGCGGTATCCTGCCTGCCAATGATAACGTGGATATATCTATAACCGTTATGTCTCGAGAATAATAGTTACTGACATAGGCATTTGTGCCATTTTTGCCCAGTGCAATATCAATGGGGAAATTGCCCACAGGTATATATGCGGCAATCGAGAAAGTAGTAAGGTCAATTACCGTTACGACGTTTGCCCAGCCGCTTGTGAGGAGGGCATACCTGCTATCAGGCGTTACCACTATACCATTAAAGAGTGAGGATGCGGGAACCTGTATTTGTGCAACGATGCTATAGGTGGTGGAGTCAACTATGGTTATGTAGTTCGGATTATTTCCTGCGGAGTAGAGCAGGGCGAGCGAGCCATCGGGCGAGAAAGCCACATTAGAGGGCGGCACCGGCACCTCTATGTTTGCGGCTATGGTGTCGGTGGCAGTATTTATGACGACCACGTTCCGCGGAGGGTCTAACGTCCATACCCTCGAACCGTCAGGGGAGAGAAAAATCGACCTCACCCCATCGGTGTCGATTGCCCTCGTTACCGATTGCGTAGTAGTATTTACTACATAGACATCCCCACCATTGGATGAATCGGGAATGTAGCACTTCGAGCCATCAAGAGAACTAACTATCCCGCGTGGGAAATCGCCGATCTTAACCTTATTCTCTAAAACGATATCCTGTGCGAAGGTAACCCCTGTTATTATCACCATAAGGATTGTTAGGACGCCTGCTTTCTTTATCATTTTCTTGCCTCTACAGTTATAATAGCAAGCCCTGTGCCAGTATATTGGTGATAGGTAGAATGGGGACTTGTTATAAGTCCCTGAATCATAGACACTTATATATGAGTATTGATATGGAGCTTCGTTATTTACTTTTATGTGCAACTATATTTGCATTTTGCAAGCCAATATTTGCAATTTGCAATCGACTGCAGAAGAATGGCTATGTCGAATTCTAAAGCTTACATTTCTCCACGAACACATTATACACTGCTACAAATCGGAAGTGGCGCGACAGTGCATAATAATATATATTCGCTATACATCGCCTCACGGCACGCCACAGCATATTTCTCGGATAGTATAGCGGCGGCGGTGATATTTTCTCTACCTTCGCAATCCGTCCCCCTGCCCTCTTCACCAAACCCGCAATCTGCTTCAGAGAAAAGACCACTGGATTCGCCCGCCTCCCCTGCCTAAACTTCCTCCACGAGACCCGTAGCCACAGGAGCGGGTTGAACACATTTTGGATGCCTATGACGACAGCTCCTCTTCTCCTCGCTATGCGGATTAGTTCGAATACACCATTCTCCGCCTCTAAAGCAGTAATGGAGTTATAGACATTCACACAAACGACTGCGTCGAATGTCTTGCTCTTTATCGGTAGCCAGCCGATATTCCCGACTACGAATGTAAGCCGTGCCAAAGCGGGCATTTCCGGCTTTATATCCACTCCCACCAAAAGTCGAGGTCTCCTATCAGCCAACATATCCAGAACAGCCCCACCGCCGCACCCAACCTCTATAACTCTATCCAAATCGGGTGCGACACCGCTAACCGCAGAACGTCTTATGATGTCCACCAACACTTCAGACGGGTCAGGCATATTAACCTCACTATTAGCCCCGTTAGAAATTTATTGTATCATTATATAACTACCATTATTTAGAACCATTCCTCTAAACGAGGGTATTTCTAACGGGGTGAACCATTTTACTTTACACCATTTATCACTTCTGATTTAATAGCAGAGATAATATCAAAATAACTATGAGAAGGAAATTTATAATAGGAATCGATTTAGGAGGAACAAACGTAAAGGTCGGCATTGTAACCACAACGGGGAAACTCATAGCATCTAAAAATACACAGACAGAGGCGGCTAAAGGTGTATTCTCCACCATAAACAAAATCACCGTGCTAATAGACACGTTACTAAAGGAAAACGATATAAGAAAAGATGCCA
>MHYJ01000046.1:18310-19376 GCA_001828445.1 Planctomycetes bacterium RBG_16_43_13 | reverse complement strand
TCTTTTGGAACTACTTATATTGATAGATTGCCTTAAACGCGCCTCTGCAGATAGAATCACCGCCGTAATGCCCTACTTCGGCTACGCCCGCCAAGATAGAAAGGCAGAGGGCAGGGTCCCAATCACTGCAAAACTCGTAGCAAATATGCTCACCTCCAGTGGTGCAAACAGGGCTTTAGCGATGGACTTACACGCTGCACAGATACAGGGATTTTTCGATATTCCGACAGACCACCTATTCGCCGCACCTGTTATGATAGAGCATTTTAGAAAACTCGAGATAGCAAACTTAGTGGTTGTAAGCCCTGACGTTGGCGGCATAAAGATGGCTCGTGCATACGCCAAGC
Organism: Planctomycetes bacterium RBG_16_43_13; assembly: GCA_001828445.1. Next base: position 19,029 of record MHYJ01000046.1, on the reverse strand, counting down.
GGCTCAACGCAGAGCTTGCTATACTCGATAAAAGGCGTGATACACCAACCGCAACAGAAGTGATGCACGTAATCGGAGACGTGCAAGGCAAAAATGTCATTTTAGTAGATGATATGATTTCTACCGCCTCTACAGTAACTGAGGCAAGCAGGGCAGTAAAAACCAATGGTGCAAAGGATGTCTATCTTTGCGCTACTCACGCTGTCCTATGTGGCAACGCCGTAGAAAAGATAAATAAGAGTAATCTAAAAAAAGTTGTCGTTACAGATACCGTTCCGCTCGACGGCAAGAAAATAGAAAATCTAACAACTCTATCGGTAGCTAATATACTTGGTGAGGCATTAAAGAGAATTCACAAGAGTGAATCGGTAAGTTCATTATTCGTATAAAAGGAGATGATTATGGAAAACTTAACGCTGACTGCTGAAGGAAGGACAGAACTTGGAACGAGGAGAAGTAAACGATTGAGGCAAACTGGGTATGTCCCCTGTGTACTTTACTCCAAAAAAGGAGAGGCGAACTCCCTTATGATTAAGCTCGCCGATTTCGATAAGGTGCTTAAAAAGGGCTCTCGTCTAATAGAACTAAAGCACCCCTCCGGTAATGACAAGGTGTTTATAAAAGAGGTGCAATATGACCACCTCGGTGAGAAAATAGTGCATATCGACTTCAACAAAATAGCGTTGGACGAACTCATAACACTTGAAATCCCGGTCGTG
>MHYJ01000046.1:17095-18166 GCA_001828445.1 Planctomycetes bacterium RBG_16_43_13 | reverse complement strand
CAAGTAAAGGATATAAAGCCACCCGAAGGCGTAAAAATAAAGCAAGAGCCCGACATAGTTGTTGCCGCCGTAACTATACATATAGTCGAGGAGGTCGCACCAGTCGCCGCTGAGCTAAGTCCTACAGAACCAGAGCTAATCAAGAAGGAGAAGGTCTCAGAGGAAGAGACAGAAGGTGAGGCACCAAAGGGAGCGGCTAAAGAGACGACTCCAGCTGGCAAGGAAAAGACAGCACCTCAAACAGCGGCACCACCTGCAAAGGAGAAAAAGTAGAGACGATATACCTCAAAATTGTAGAAGGCAGGAGGATTTTAATCTTTCTACTGCCCTACCATATCGTCTTATGCTTTATTACCTTCGCCTTGTATCTGTTGCGAATTACTTTCATCTTCCTTCGCAAGCGGTGGAAAATGCTCAAGCCCTTTTTAGAGAGCCCTCCACCAGACAGGAAGACAACCCTCCTTTTAGCATTTCTCTTACCGCCTTCCGGGAGATAGATATATTTTACCCTGCGGGGTAGCATAACTTCCTCAACATTGCTATAGGCACTGGCGAGCGCACCGTGCTCGTGGCTGATTGCACTAACACTATCGGCATAGATATATATCGAACCGTAAGCCATATCGTCGAAGCTGAGGTAATCCGTATTAAACCTAAATCCTACCACCCTGATGGCGTCGAACTCGAATCTCACTATAATCGGCTTTGTCATATCAGCGCTGGGACCAGGACCTAACTGTATCACCTTATGTATTGACTGATACATACTGGTGATGTATTGCCCTGCGAGCCATATCCTGACAGCGAAGTCAACGTCATATCTTTGGAGTGGGTGTATAGATACCTCGCCTACGATTTTTCGCCTCTCCTCATCATAGCGAGCCCATAGATTGTAGGGAGATGGCGGATTGCTACCAGTCATAGGCGCCTTCTTTCGAGGCAAATTCATATCGGCTCCCTTGGCAAGTAGGTTGGAATGTAGGTAAAAGGTGTACCAATCAGGCGGCTCTTTCGAGTGCGGTTGCATATACCAGGGGAAACGGGTAGTAGAGTGCTTCCCCTTCAGATAGG
>MHYJ01000046.1:11499-16894 GCA_001828445.1 Planctomycetes bacterium RBG_16_43_13 | reverse complement strand
TCCCCCACATATTGGGGATACCTTTACCTTTCATATAATACCTCCATTAAAAAACAAACTCCTTCCTGAAAAACAAACTCTAAATTCGAAGCACTAAATCCTAAACAAACCCAAAATCCTAATACTCCAAATCCAAAACCATTTTGAACATTCGGATTTTGGTAATTCGAATTTGTTTAGAATTTAGCGTTTAGGATTTCGGATTTAAGGAAGTAAGGGGCTGTCGCGCGCCAACCCCAAACTCCTAACTCTCCACTCTCAACTCGCCTACGGTATCACTATCACCGCCACATTTGACGGGTCTCCGCCCAATGTAGCCCCGTGTGATGGTCCCGCAGACGGGTCGTCGAACTTGACTATCGTATCCATCTGCACGACTAACTCCACCTTCCTACCGCCCGGCATAGCGAAACTGCCGATGTCTATCGGCGTCCCCGTCCTATACCCGCCCGCCCTTATACTATTGAATGTAAAAGGCGGTGCTGTCGCCACATCCACGAACCCCACTATCTGCGGGTGGATTTTCTTCAGCGACCGAATCGTTGCCCAGATGCGGAACTTCTTGCAGAAGTAACTCGCAAAAGGCGCCAGATCCGGCGGTGTCCACGTTACAGATACCACCCCTGCCAGGTGGCTCACTCCCACATCTGTAGGTGCAGGTGGGAATCCGTCCTGAAACGGTGCCTCCAGCGCGAACTGCTGTGTCGTCTGACACCCTAACTCAATCGCCGCAAGGTTGCTCTCGACGAACGAGTTGAACCCGCTCTCGAGTTTCTTCCTCTGGCGGATTATATTGCCCGCACCACGAGCCACGTCCTCCTTCATCCTATTATAGGCACTCTTGAGCATCTTTGCGTAGGCGTCCCACTTCGCACGTTGCAGTTCCGTCATCTCATTCGACCACTTTTTAGATGCGGACGAGAGATAACTCCTGCGGTTGCCCTGCGTCGCACGTTGCGTCTGGTAGATAGTCCGCGTCAGGTTACGATAGGTCGGATAGCCCTTCCAATCGGAGGCGACCACCTCCTGCGTCAGGAATACCCTGCCTCGTATATTACCCCATTTGCCGTATGCCATAAATTGTTTCACCCCCTTTCATAGAAAAGAAAAATGCAAAAATAAAAGAGAAAAACTAATGAATTGTTACCACTGCTCTACCCCTCCCCGAAATACTCCCTATATATCCCGCCCAGCGCCACCCTCAATTTCTTCACGTCCTTCACAAACGTCTTCTTATTGATGCCCAGTATCTTCGCACCCTCAGCATAGTTATACCTCGATTGCAGTAACGTCCAGACCTCACGCAGTCGCTTGGGCATCTTCTCAAAAGCCATCTCCAAATCCAGCCGCAAATCCACTGCGTCCTCTGTATTGATGGCTTGGTCGTGGATGGCGAGGTCTAAACTCTCCATAGGATGTTTCTTACCGCGCCGCTTGAATTTACTTATACACTTACATATAGCGTCATCTACCAACCGTTTCTCATCATCACCAGAAACGTTTGGATATTTGCCCTTTAACTTCATAAGTTCCCGCACGATATCCTGCTCAACCTCGTCGCGGTCTGCCTGCTGTAGCCCACGCCTTTTGCAGTGCGTCCGCATCCGCTCAACCTTCCAATCCTCTATTAGCCCATCATACTTATTTACAAGATTCATAATTTATCCCTCCTATAAAAGTAAATACCACGAAGTCGGACTTCCAGACCACCCCCTCGACACGAATTTGCGAAAAATTTATTCATAGCACCATCTCCTAATAAAAATCACGGCAAAGACCTTATCCCTATGGGATAAGGCGTAATTGGATTTGCGGGTTTATCCCGTTAGGAATTTATTTCTAATGGGGACAAATAAAAAAGCCCGTCGAAACCCAAAATTTGCCATACTACGATTGGGCTTTAACGGGCTTGCCGCACTAAATGTCTATACAGACCTTGTGCCTTTTGTTTCCTGTATCAGATATACTTTTTACCTCACCTCCCTTCGCTCATAAAAAAATAAAAAACCCACAAGAACCCGTACTTAGTCCTTACGAGTTTTCGTGGGCTTTAACTGTTCCTGTAACCCTGTAGGCAGACCTCTTCCCTACTTAGTGCATATTATACTAAATGCGTTTTAAAATGTCAAGCTTTTTTTAGCTAATACTCACAGCCAATTTTGTTTTTTAGAAATCCATATTTATGTTAGCGGTCTTTACATTTTCTATTACTTCAAACTTAAACTGAACATCTGATATAGTAGCCGATCCACCGCCCCCCAAATCATAAGCTATAAACTTTATGGTGTAACTGTTAGAAGGGTAAAATAATAATCCTCCCTCAAGGTAGTTATCTGGAGCGCTTAGCATACTAAACTGCCCGCTACCAGTACCTATACCCCTAATCGCTCCAGGAGAGCTGAGTATTACTATCTTGTTACCACTTAAATCATATACTTCGACAAGTGGGTACACACTACCACTGCTACCACTATATGAAAATGTTACAAATATTTTCATTATCATATTGTCAGCAGTAGGCGGTGTATATGTAACCTGATGTATTACTTGTGTGCCACCGGTAAAGACCACAGGCGTTGTATTTATAGGGGTAGTGTAAATCTTAGCTGTCGGTATAGCTGTTACATTAGTATCAAGTTCTGCTATAGCGGTCTGAACGTTTGTTCCAGTAAGTGTAGTGCCTGTCGTATCGAAGCTGATAGATGAAGCGGGTGTCGGCGATTGAGCTATAGCGCCACCCCCACCGCCTCCGCCACCACAACTCATACTGAAGAACATACCTACCAAGAAACCGAATGCGATTAGAAAAAGGGCACTTGAATTACGGTATATACTTACTAACATAAAAATCTCCTTTCTTAATAGATTTTAGGAAAAGTAATCAATAAACAAGCTAATTGTTTGGGATGCTATGGTGGTCTAATAGTATTGTTCGCTTTTACTAACTTCCTTCGCTGGGTCGTCATAAATAAAAAACCTCGCCGAAGAGGGATTTTTACCTATAGACAATCGGCAAAGATGTGTTTACAGGCGTATGACCCTCTTGGCGAGGTCATAACGACCTCACCACATACGCCTGCGGATGTACCACTGGACATAGTTACATCTTGGCAACTATGTCAATATATTTTGCCGATTGCCTTTTTTTTACTTCTAAAGTGGGATAATATACCAATAGTAGTAATATGTCAACTATTTTGTAGAAATAGTTTAATGATGGGGAAAACTTCTTGCCTTTTTCAAAAAGCGGTGTTATTATAGAAATTAAGGAGGTGATAAAAAATGAATGAAGAAAAATGTATTGTAATCAACGATTGGAAAGAGGATATAGAGAAAAAACTCGCCTACGACAGAGAAAAGCAGTACTTCCAACCACACTTGGGATCTAGCCAAATAAGTGACGTTAAAGACGAAGTTGGTATGGGGCATTTAGCAGTTTATTTTTCCCTTGGACAGGATGCAAAAGAGGTTAGCTATAAGGGCGTGATAACGGAGTTTTACTATGATGTTATACCGCAACATATCAAAGAGTATTTTGAGAAGGCAAAAAAACATAATGAATTTGAGAAAGATAAAAAAGTAATAGCCGTTGAAGAACTAAGAGAATTGCCACAACCCATTAAGTTTTCTAAATTCATTAAAGTTAGCGACAACAAGCCGATCATTGCCTTACGGAGATCTACTATATGCTTTAAACCAAAAGAGGAATAGTATTAAAACATCTGACTTTATAAATTGAGCATCCTCGACCTCTTCGGCGGGCGGTAATAGAAACTAAAAAATCAAAGAGCATCCCGCCTCTATATAATCCCCTCTATATAATCCATAGTAGCGGGATCCCGATTTGTCGGGAAAGTTAAAAATTAAGGACAAACGGGACAAGCCCCCACACCAAACTCTCAACTCTTTTGATATGGCTACCGGGCCTGGACTCGAACCAGGAATAGGAGTGCCAAAAACTCCTGTGTTACCATTACACCACCCGGTAGTAGCGAAAGATTAAAATTAAAAACCAAAATAAAAAGTTAAGGATCCCGACCTGTCGGGATACCCCACAATATAATTTCAAGATTATAAGATTATAAGATTAAATACGCAATCTTTTCCTCCACTACGAATTTGCTTGCCCCCACACTAAATTAACATTATAATTTTATTTAACATAAATGTAGGAGGACAGTGTATGGCAAGGGAACGGGCGGGAGAGGATTTATTCACACGCATATTCCTGAAGCCCAAGCACAGGCAGGTTACGCAGAAGGAACCCGTCGGTAGAGAACGTAGGCGCTGGATTAGATTCTCCATCAGCGACTATGCATTCACCTGCCGCAAAAAGGATATATTCGGCTTACTGACACTGCGGCGCAATATAGCGGACACGCTCTCCGATATCAGCACGGGCGGCGTTCGATTCATCACGAGAGAGCACCTGCGGAAAGGACACAAGGTATATATAAAAATCGCCCTCGATAAGTTTGGAGATACGATAGAGGCAATCGGAAAGGTAAAATGGGTGAGGGACATACCCAAAAGCATAAAATCAAATAGACCTGCGGAATACTTCATAGGAGCGGAGTTCATAAAAATATCCGATGAAGATATAAAAAGAATCGAGCATATGAGGAGTTGGTTCACATCCCCGCATAGCAGGATAACGAAGGGGAAGGAGTAGGGCAAAATTCAAAAAGCAAAGAGCATCCCGCCTCTATATAATCCATAGTAGCAGTCCCGACATGGTCGGGATCCCGATTTATCGGGAAAGGCCAAAATTGAAACGTAAAATTAAAAAATCCTCTTTAATCTTTTTGCCTCCCCTCTTATATCCTTCTGCCCTATAACGCTGTGGCAAACTGCTATCCTGCGGCATCCTGCCTTTCGAACCTTGCGAACGTTGTCGGATGTTATACCACCTATGCAGAAAAACGGGACGCCCAACTTCTTGACACTATCTATATATGAAAATCCCATTGGCTGAAGCGATGGTTTAAGCGTAGACGTAAACATTGGACCGACGGAGATGTAGTCGGCGCCAGATTTCACAGCAGACCGTACCTCTGATATATTGTGGGTAGTCGCACCGATAATTTTTTCTATCCCAAGTATTTTTCTTGCCTTCTCAATCGGCATATCACTTTTGCCTAAATGGACGCCGTCTGCGCCGACCGCCTTCGCAATGTCAACCCTGTTATTTACTATGAACGGAATTCCTCTTTTTTCTGTGATTGCCCTTATATTTTTTGCGGTTGCCATAAATTCCCTATCGCTCATTCCCTCGCCGCGGAGCTGAACCACATCCGCACCTCCTCTTACTGCCTCCCGTGCAACATAATCCAAGGGTTTAGTTGCGATGCCCTTCGTTAATAAAACATATAAATGGATGCGATTGAGTTTGGTA
>MHYJ01000046.1:2183-11462 GCA_001828445.1 Planctomycetes bacterium RBG_16_43_13 | reverse complement strand
AAGCGGAGACGTCCTGCCTCGTTTGATGCGGTAGGGCTAATAATGCGGGAGTATTCCTCTATGGAGCGGAGTGCCTCCTCAAGCCGTTTGAAGTTGGCGGTGATGGTTTCCGAAAAGGTGCGGGATTTTTTGTCTGCTTCGTCCAAATTTTTACCTACATCGTATGCCGAATCCCGCGCGGTCAGCAATTCTCTGCTAAAGTGTTTAGAGATATTGGCTACGCTATGCCTCAACTCTTTTAGAGAGGAAGTATAAGATAGATTGGACAATTCGAGACGGGTGAAATCCTCGATGATGCGAGCCGCCTCTCGCGCGCGGTTGAAGTTGGCGTCTAATATTCTATAAATTCTCTCTATCATAACCGATAGCATATAGGAGTATGCGTGATTGGGCAATATTTTTCTTGACGATGGTGTTCATCTATATAAAATCTCTACGATATGAACCTTGCCCTATTATCCATCATAGTAATAGCAACATTCACCCTCGCCTACTTCATATACGGCAGATTCGTAGCGAGAAATTACAAGCTTGATGATAATGTAACAACACCCGCCTGTGCGGTAAATGATGGTGTGGACTATGTCCCAGCCAAGACGCCGATGCTCTTAGCACAACACTTCTCCGCCATCGCCGCCGCCGGACCTATAGCAGGTCCAATCCTCGCAGGACAATTTTTTGGCTGGGTACCTACACTCCTCTGGATTATAATAGGGGCTATCTTCATCGGTGCAGTCCACGACTTTTCATCCTTAATAACATCAGTTAGAAATAAGGCACGTTCTATAGCGGAAATTGTAAAGGAAAATATGGGCAGACGCGCCTTTATATTATTTATGCTATTTATCTGGCTCTCGCTAAACTACGTAATAATAGCATTTACAGACCTAACAGCAGGTACATTTGTCGGTTCACAGGTTGTTGAGAACGAGACAATCACCGGTGGCGGCGTGGCAACATCTTCTATGCTGTATCTCCTGCTTGCAGTAATAATGGGATTATTTTTATACAAGTTAAAAACACCCCTTTTGCCTGCCACCATAATATTCGTCCCGCTTATCTTTGTAGTAATATGGTTAGGACAAAAATTCCCTTTAGGAGAACCTAAATTTATAGCAGGCAATGCCCTAAAAGGATGGAGTGTTATAATACTCGCCTACTGTTTTATAGCATCTGTCGTGCCGCTATGGTCTCTCCTACAGCCACGGGGATATTTGGGCGGCTACCTACTCTACATAGTCCTTCTCTCTGCATTTATAGGACTCCTTTTCGGTGGATTTCAGATAAGTAACGATGCCCCGACCTTCACAAGTTTTTTCCCTGATATGAAAGGTAGCCCAGGTCCTCTTTTCCCTATGCTCTTTGTAACGGTTGCCTGTGGCGCCTGTTCCGGCTTCCACGGTATAGTTTGTTCAGGCACTACATCTAAACAAATCGAGAAGGAGACGGATACCAAGCCAATCGGCTACGGCGGTATGCTCCTCGAGGGCATAGTAGCATTCACATCCCTTGCAACCGTTATGATTATAGTTCCAAAAGTGGGAACAAATCCAGAAGATGTATATAGGAATGGAATAGGGATGTTTCTTACTACATTGGGCGTCCCACTAAAATGGGGAACTGTATTTGCCGCACTCGCATTCACTACCTTTATATATGATACGCTTGACGTTGCCACACGCTTAGGCAGATACATATTTCAGGAACTATTCGGATGGTATGGTAATATTGCCCGTTATGGAGCGACAGTAGCAACACTTATAATACCATTCATATTTCTGATGTCAGCAGAGGAGCGGGCGTGGAAGACATACTGGTGGCTCTTCGGAACGAGCAATCAACTCCTCGCCGCCCTTACGCTACTCGGCATATCGGTATGGCTACTAAAGACAGGTAGAAATGTTCTTATAACACTTTTACCGATGCTTTTCGTTATGGCTATGACGCTCTGGTCGCTTGCCAGATATGTTGTTGCAATGATTGAAGGTAAAGGCAATATAGTCGTCGGCATATCATCTATAATATTGATAATTCTCTCTGCATTACTTGTTATAGAGGCAGGTGTAGTGTTTTTGCGTCATTTAAAGAGACCCGCCTAATCACTTATTTTCTTTGTAGCTACCTTCTTTTACTAAACCATTCTCACACCTAACGGGTATATTGGAGCGATGTCTGTATTCTAACGACTTTTCCCTGTCTCGCGGCGGGTGATTCTTCCTCGTCGGCTCCGCCTTATGGTCTATATGAAATACGACCGATTTATTCCATAAAGAAATTGGATTGGCACCATATTGCAGTAACCGATTCCGCAGGTCCGGGTCTACACCCCCTAATCCGTGATAATTCTCGTCATAACCATTAACGGCATAGAATGTATTTCTATCTATTGATATATTACGTCCGTTTATCTTTGGATATCGCGCCCGCTTCATCGCTATATGCAGTGTATTTCTCCAATGTCTAAATGTTAGGCGAGCCATTTTCCACATAGTCAGGAATCTCTCGTAGTCGCCGCTCATCACCTTTTCATCTGTCAAACCCACACAATACTCGTATGGCATCAAGACATATGCTCCCGTGCAAAACGAACCCTGTTTATAGGCATCAATATGGCTCTTTACAAAATCAGGATGAGGTATGCAGTCGCCATTAGTAAGTATAAGACACTGCCCAATACTTGCCTTAACACCTTCGTTTATTATCCTCGACATCCAATAGCCCTTATTTTCTCGCCAAATATGTTTTATAGTAAAATCAGATGTCCTCTGAAATTGCTTAACTAAATCAGCTGTCTCACTCCCAGAACCATCATCCGCAACAATCAACTCGAAGTCCTTGCAACTTTGTCTCTGGTAGCCGAGCATCGCTAAACGGAGGGAAAATGGTATATCATAAGCACTTACTATTACGCTCGCTGTAGGCACTACTATCACCTCCTTTTATAAGCGTAGAATAATCCACGGTCGCTATGCTTACTAACCTTGGTTTTGTTAACTTCAAATCCTAAATCTGATAAATATTGACTTAAAGAATAGAATAAACCAACTCTATCAACAGGATGATATTCCCCTGCCATAGCTTTTATTCGTAAAAGATATTTCGGTGGAGTATTAAATAGAATTTCGTACTCTGCACCTTCACAATCAATCTTCATAAAGACATCCCCTACTATACTATTTTGTTCAAATATGTCCCTTAACGTAACAGCCCGAATATTTAATCTTTCCCCACATCTATTGCCAACCAAACTATGTGCACCCATTTCAGTAGATACTTGTAATTTCCTCTCCCCCGATTGTCCGGCGACAGCATACTGAAAACTATGAACTCTCTCGCTCAAATTATTGATTCTCACATTTTCCCGCAATAGCTGGAAATTGGCTGGATGCGGCTCATAAGCATAGACCCGCCCTCTTTTAGCTAATATAGCTGAATATATAGAAAAAATCCCAATGTTCGCCCCTATATCAATAACAGTAGATGATTCCTTTATCTGCCCTATAAGCCCTGAGTAGTCCTGATGTCCAAATATATCTTTTATTACATTAAAATCACTCAAATTCACTCTAATCTTCGCCTTAAGCCCTTTATCAAGCCGATAGATGCGATATCCACTTTCAGGTTTCATAGTCATACGTTGGAACAAGTATGGCCAATTAAGATAGTGTTTATAAATACCACGTCGGCGGTTGTATTTATCAATTTTATGTTTAAGATGCTTCACCATCCAATCTATCACTATCACAGTTTAATTTCCCCCATTCATTACGGATTCAAAGAGCTCCTTATACAATCCGAGAACCTTTTCAAGTGAGAATTTCTCCTCTATCATCTTACGGGCATTCCCCCCGAGCCGACGTCTCAATCCGACATCTTCTATTAGCATAGAAAGTTTATCTACCCATTCGTCCTCAGAGCCAGCTAAAAACCCGTTAACTCCATCTATGACGAGTTCTCTTATAGAACTTCCTACAGGTGAGGCAACAACAGGTAATCCGCAGGCAAAGTAAATCAGCACCTTGAGGGGGGTTTTCGCCTGATACCAGAGGTCGGCCTTCGACGGCATAATGCCAATATCAAAACCTGCTACATCCTGCGGCTCATCTTCTACGGAAAATGTCTTACAATTTAGAGGAACTCCCTCCAATGCAAAACTCCCATTACATAATACCTTCATCTCCATATTGCTGAAACGCTCGGCTAAACGTTTCCAAACATTATGTAGAGAGGAGATACTACCTAAATGGGCATCTGTCCCAGTCCAGCCCAATGTAACTTTCCGAACTGGGTCTGCATTATCATATAACTTTGGATGCCAACGTGAGAGGTCTATAGCATTAGGTATAACGACACCCTTCCTCGCACCGTATTGATAAGTAAAATTGGACAGAAAATTATTGTAGCCAATCACAACGTCCGCTTTAGAGACAATGGCTCGGAAACGTCTCTCTTTTTTACGATTCATAGCATTATTATGTCGGCTGAATGGCACTAAATCGTCGAAGTCGTATATAAGTCGTTTTGCCGAATGACGTAGATACTTTACAACAATCGGCGAGACCAAACGTTTCTGCCAGAAGACGATGTCTGCATTCTTAGCCCTTCTGGCTAATAACAATTGCTTGATAAAACTATGTCGTGGGATTTCCTCTACCTCTGCTGTAACACCCATACGTTCGAAATGCGGCAATAGATTGAGCACCCTCCATCTGGAACTTGGCTGATTTTTACCCGCAATCAAAAATAGGATTCTCATTATTTCTTTACCAACCCATTCTCACATCTTACAGGCACACCTTGTCGAAAATAGTATTCACGCGACTTTACTTTATCTCTCGGAATGGCGGGCTTCGCCCTCCTGTCCAGCGCATTCGGCACCTCGAAGACAAATGCCTTGTGCCAGAGGCAAATCGGCTTCGCACCGTATCTTACAAGGCGGTCGCGGAGGTCAGAATCCTCTTTGTTGAAGCCAGCAAAATTCTCATCCAGCCCATTTACAGCATAGAAAGTATCCCGCCAGACGGCGATATTTCTGCCATAAACCTTCGGCTCTCGCTTCTTCTTAATTGCGATATAGAATTTATTCTTCAGGTGCATTGTGTATAGACGCATCATCTTCCAAACCGTGAGGTATTGCTCAAACTCACCCTTCTCCACCCTCTCTGGCGTTAGCGTATCACAATAGTCATAAGGAAGTGGCACAGTCGCCCCCGCACAGAACGAATTTTCACTACAATTCTCCTTTACAGTTCTGACGAAATCCCTATGTGGTATGCAGTCGCCGTCTGTTATTATTATCACACGTCCCTCGCTCATCTTCACGCCTTCGTTCACAATCCTCGCCTTTCGGTAGCCCCTATTCTCTTGGCTGACATATTTTATAGGGAATGGGCTATACCTCTTAAAATTCTCAATCAGTTCCAACGTCTCGCCGCCGGAGCCGTCGTCCGCGATGACAAGCTCGAAATCCCTGACTGATTGCCGCTTATACCCCGCTAACAGGAGCCGAAACGCCCTCGGCTGGTCGAAGACGCTGGATATAACGCTAACGGCTACAGGCATAGCCCGAAATTGTATTTATCAAATCAGTATAAATCAATATAATAACACATTATGAAATGCCTATAGTATATATAGACCGTCAATTCACCATCTCCCTTTCTCTTGAAATTTCCCCTCACATTTAGTAGTTATACTCTACGGGGAGCAGTAGAAGTGTAAAGTGCAAAGCGAAAAGCGTAAAATAAATGTAGTGTGGTATGGGGCAAAGCCCCCATCCTTAATTTTGCACTTTGCGTTTTTAATTTTTATTTTCTATATGGAACAATACATCGGTGCAGAGACGCTGGTAACCCCCGTTAGAAATTTCTATAATAAAGGGGTAACAGTAAATTTGGGAAATAAACCTACAATACCAAATATTTCTAACGGCGTTAAACCGCCCATCCTCATCAGCTGGTTCACCGACATCATCAAGGGTTTCTGGACGGTGTTAGTCGGTATGGGCGTAACTGGGAAGCACCTCTTCAGGCATCCCGTTACGATGCACTACCCTGACGAGAAGTGGGCTCTGCCTGAGACCTTCCGCGGGCTTCTGAAATGCGACATCCCCGCCTGCATCGTCTGCGACCTCTGCGTGAAGGCATGCCCCGTTGACTGCATCACCATAGAGTGGAAAAGGGAGGAGGGCAAAGCGGGCAAGACAGCCACCAAGTTCGAGATTAACTACGAGAAGTGTATGTATTGCGGGCTCTGTAGCGAACCCTGCCCGACTAATGCAATATGGCACTCGCAGGAATACGAGAACTCATCCGAGACACGAGATACTATGGTGATTGACTGGGCTCTACCGAAAAATAGGGTTACAAATCCAAAGGCAAAACCGCCGAAGCCGGCAACTGCGAAGCCGATTGCTAAACCCGCGACCTCGCCAGCAACCGCACACGCTCCATCTACGTCAACCACCGCAATAGCAGAGCCACCCACATTAGGCAAGCCCGTCTCGAAGGTCTGGATAATAGAGGGGTGCATCGTCTGCGATTTGTGCGAGGACACGGCGCCGGAGGTCTTCAAGATAGAGGAGGCGACAAGTATCGTATTAGGGCTTGACGACTATAAACCGTATTCTGACAAAATCATAGAGTCGGCGGTCGGTTGCCCTGTGAATGTGATAAAGTATGAATAATAGTTTAAACTTCAAACTATGGCGTACTACATAAACGCCGACTGTATCGGCTGCACTATATGTGCGAAGAAATGCCCCGTCCCCTGCATCTGGAGTAACGCAGTCGGGCAGGTCGCCAAGCCGAAGGAGATGCACGTCATCGACCCTACCCTCTGCATCGACTGCGGCGTGTGCGCCACATACTGCCCCGTTGATTGCATACAGGATGAGACAGGCATCATCAGACCAAAGATAGAGGCAAAGAAGCGTCCCGTAGCCATTGTTCACGAAGACAACTGCACCGGTTGCGAATGGTGCGTAGATATTTGCCCATTCAACTGCCTTGAGATGGTAGAAAAAGAGTCAGTAGATGGCGAATTCTTTAAGATTGCTCGAGATGTGAGGACTAAGGACTGCGTAGCGTGTAAACTCTGCGAGGAGGTCTGCGTCCAGAAGGAGGCAATCACGATAAAATGGCCTGATGGAGAATATTGCGAGGAAGTCGGAGTCCCCTGCACACTCGAGAATCCGAATAGATAGTAGTTAGTTTAAGGTTTTTAGTTTGACGTTTAAAGTTCAAAGTCATATAACTTAAAACTATAAACTGTTTTTATGAAAGGAGGCATAATATGGCAAAGTTTATCGTTATAATCCTGACGATTGTGTCGCTCGGGCTAATCTCCTGTTTAGACCCGAATGTAATCGCCAGAGGAACGAACTATGACATCGGCAAAAATATCGCCAGCGGCAACGTAACTGTTTTTTGAATTCTATGCGGACTGGTGAGGCGGCTGTAGGGCTTTGGCGCCCCTTATTGAGGCGTTGCCTCAAAAATATAATAATAGAGTTGCTATTCGCAAGATTAACATAGTAAGCTGGAAATCGGACGCCTTCAAGCAGGCAAAGGATGAATTTGGAGTAAAGGCAATACCATATCTACGCATCTATGGGACAGATGGCGAGTTTTTAGGAGAGGAGGCGTTCAAAGGCAAGCAAATTGAGGATTTAACGTATGTCGAGGAGCTGATTCAAAAGGCGTTGAAATAAAGTTGTTTATGCCGAAAGAGCTTACAGAGATTAGCGACACCACATTCGAGGGAGAGGTGCTGAAGTGCAACACCCCCGTCTTCGTAGAATTCTACAACACCGGATGCGGGACGTGCAAGATGCTGGAATATATTCTCTGCGAGATTGCTGAGAAGTATAATGGCAGGGCGAAGGTAGTGAAAATCTGCGTAGCTGGGAACAACGAGACGATAGGCAAATACTCCATCCTCGGCGCCCCGACACTCATTCTATTCAAGGACGGAAATATAAAGGGCGAATTCACGGGACCACAGCAGAAGAGCGAACTTGCGGCACGGCTTGACGAGATCTGCGACTAATAAAGGGGCTGCCAACACACGATCTGTAGAATTCATAAATAAGGGAGTAGGAAGTTTAAACCTGAAACTAAAAACTGTATTTTATTAGTTGGGGATTAAAATCTCATAGTTTTTTGTTATCTGTATATTTAGGAGGAAATTTTTATGAGGCACTATAGTGGTTTCACGCCCTTGGTTACACTCTCTTTCGCAGCACTCTATTTGTTCGGCTGTAATGGGGGTGAGCATCCTAAGGAACATCCTACTAATCCAAAAAGACAGGCGAAAGACAATATAGCCGAGTTTAACACCGCCGTAGAGAAATATGCCCGAGATACGATAAAGGCAACTAAAACATTACCAGTCCAAAACCTAAAAGGCGAGAAGGTGAAAATAGCAGGCACCATAGAACTTGTGCGTATCCATAAAGATAAAGTCATAAGATATGAGGGAGATACCTATTTCGCCTGTGCGGACTTCATAGCAACAGATGGCGAAAAGAAGACAAACTATGACTTCGATTTCTTTATGACCAAAGGTAGTGATGGGTGGAGACCTGATAGGGTTCTCCTCCACAAAATAGAGGGTAAGTTACAAATGACATATAAAGATAACAAACCAGCTCCTGTTGAGGAAGAGAAGCCGAAACAAGAACATCCGCAAGAGCATCCAAAAAAGCAAGAACACCCGCAGGAACATCCTAAGTAAAAGGGAATTGTTATGGAATTTGTTATTCCACTTTTAGTTATAGTTGCTATTGTAGCACTTGAATTTGCATTAGGAGGCAAATAACCTGCAGTTTGCAGATGTTATCTCTGTAATGTTCAAGGACATTGGCAACAGATAAAGTGTAAAGATATGCTCTTCCTTCTGGCAGATATAAAATGTTCAGGGTGAATTTTATGAGAGGATTGGTTGCAATTTTAATTGTTGCAGTGATTGGGATATCCTCATGTTCAGAGAGAAAAGATACTGGCTCTGAAAATGGGCAGAGCAAGCCACAGTCAAGAGAAGATACTATAGATGATGAGTCCATAAAGATAATCGCCAAAGGAACAAATTTTGACATAGCGAAAAATTTAGTCAAGGATAAGGTAACAATAATTGATTTTTATGCGGACTGGTGACCCGGCTGTAGGGCTATAGGTCCTAAACTTGAGGCGTTGCCTCAGAAATATGACAACAAGGTAGTAATCAGGAAAATTAACATAGTAAACTGGAAGTCGGAAGCATTCAAGCAGGCGAAAAAGG
>MHYJ01000046.1:0-1565 GCA_001828445.1 Planctomycetes bacterium RBG_16_43_13 | reverse complement strand
TCCTGTAATAATGATAGGGGTAATATGGGCGGCTCTCCAAATAATTTAGCGGCGAACTCGACTATTGCGACACACAAAACGAAGGTAAACTGGCTCGAGTGGTCTAACTCTGCGTTTAAGAAGGCACGGGAGGAGGACAAGCCCATCCTCCTCGACATCTCAGCCGTCTGGTGCCATTGGTGCCACGTGATGGATGAAACGACCTATGGGGATGAGGATGTGGCTAAACTTATAAACACCCACTTTATCCCTATCAGGATAGACACCGACAAACGTCCTGATATAAACGACCGCTACAATATGGGCGGTTGGCCTACTACGGCATTTCTAACTCCGGAAGGTAAAATTATAGCCGGTGCAACATACGTTCCGCCAGAACAAATGACAGATATATTGGACAAAGTAAGAAACGGCTATTCGTCGAGTAAACAAGTAATATTAGATGAAATAGCCAAGAGAGATAAGAACATAGAAACAATCCGCAGCGGTTCGGCAAGCAAAAAGACGGTGTTATCTCGAGATATTATGGAAAAAACTGTTGATTCCGTTGTAGGTTCATATGATTCATTTTACGGCGGCTTCGGTGGGGCGCCAAAGTTTCCTATGATTAACTCGTTAAATCTACTGCTACAAAACTACTATGAAACAAAATCAGATACCACAAAAAGTATTATTATTAAGACATTAACAGCTATGTCGACGCGCGGAATGTACGATTCTATAGACGGTGGGTTTTTCCGCTACTCCACAAACGAATCATGGACTGTTCCACACTTTGAAAAAATGTCAGAAGATAATGCTGGGTTTATAAAACTATATCTTGAGGCATATCAACTTACTGGCGAAAAATTGTTTAAGGATAAGGCAGTTGAAACAATTAAATATGTTTTATCAAGTTTAGCAAATAAAGATAGATTTATATTCTATGGCTCTCAGGACGCAGATGAAAATTACTATATAAAGTCAGTAGATGAGCGACGCAGGTTGGCACCACCATATACAGACAAAACTGCGTACACAAACTGGGATTGTATGATGTCGTCATCGTTTCTAAAGGCGGCGGCTATACTTGCTGAAGAGGATAGAGAATTATCTAATAGGATTGAGACATTTGCATTAGAGAATATTAGCTTTTTAATCCATAACGCCTTTGATAGAGAGAACGGAATGATGCACTACCACGATGGAGAAAAGGCATACGCACCGTATCTTCTTAGAGACCAGGTATGGATGATAAAGATAGAACTCGACGCATACGAATATACCGGGGAGAGACCATATTTAGAATATGCCGAAGAGTTAACTGACCTAATGCTCAAAAACTTCTGGTCTGAAAGCGAGAACGGTTTGATGGATACTATTCAGACAAACTCCACTAAATCTAACGGTGAACTTGCCGTACATAAAAAGAATCTATCTGAAAATGCTTTAGCGGCTGAATGTTTGATACGTTTGTACCACATTACGGGAGAAAAATATTATAAAAACAGAGCTGAAGCCATACTGTCTGGTTTCCCAGATTACAGCAATAACTATAGCCACTTTACCAGCGAATATGCAGAGGC
>MHYJ01000045.1 GCA_001828445.1 Planctomycetes bacterium RBG_16_43_13 | reverse complement strand
TTGCCTGACATACGTCCCCCCGCTTGCACCTTTCTGGAAGTACGTAGGCCCCAGTGTTTCTGTCCAGAATTGCCGAACCGATGGAGTTAACCCGCCCATTATGGGATCCATAGGATGCAGCCTGTTCCCAGCTTCTTCCTCTTCCTTTAATTTCTTATACTGATGCTCGTTAATAGCCTGCGTTGTTTTGGCGTTCTGTATAGCAAGGTTATTCTGCTGCATAGTCTGGACGCCCGATATAGTAGTGCTGACTGCTTGCGATCTGCCGAGTGCTTCTAAGAATGTCCCCATAATGTCCTCCTATTGACCAAATCCAGGTAAGCCCCATTTATCTCCAACTCTGTTAATTTCGTCAATGACCTTTTTACCAGTACCAGTCTTCATGATCATCCCCCAAGTAAGCATCTCAGGAAAAAAAGGTGCTGTGGCAACATTGAGGAACCCACCCCATTGCCCCATCTTCTGATCTTTCCATGGAGTACCTGCGGCAACTGTTGATCCATACCATGTATCGTCTTTCCGTGCTAACTCTGTATGGCCGGCGGCAAACACTGCTGAGGCAAGGATGAGTCCTATGATACTTGCTGCGCCCATGCCTCCGGCACCCGCACCGCCACCTGCACCGGCACCTGCACCGCCACCAGCCGCTGTGCCTCCCGCGGCACCCGCACCGGCACCCGCACCGGTTGTTGTAGCAGCCGGAGCAGTAGCAGCACCAGCACCCCACCATCCCTGCTGGACGCCTAAGCCATACGTAGATGCACCGCCCAGTGCCAGTTGTCCGACACCGCTGACCATTGCAGCCTGATTCGCTGATTTGGTAGCATCCTCCTGCATTTTTATTTGTTTTTCCTGTATCTTCTCCTGATTCGCAATCTGCCGACGGCTGATTTCAGCGTTATATCTCTGCGATAATTCCGCATTAAGTATTGCCTCTGTTTCAGGTTGAGTCAGCCCCCTGCCGGTAGTGAGTTCCTTCTGTCCTTGTAATTCCCGTAGCCGTGATTGATAATAATAGGGATCGAGAGCTTGAGATGGCATGATACATCCTCCTTATAAAATCTTTTCTCTAATGTGTTTCCAGAATACTTCTAACCCAATAGGTTCAAACCCTATATTCTCATTGCTGGTTGTCATACTGCAAGCGAAACTGTGGAATGTATGTGGCCCGGTATTAATTGACTTTGTATTATTTACCACTCTCCGTGTCGTGTCGGTCACAGAATAATTACCTATACTCGTCCCTGATACTGCCATATCGCCGTAATGAGTCATAACTACGCTGTTAGTGGTCGTTCCTTTGGACTTAGCAATCAACCTGATATTACGTAATATTACCTCGTTATTCCAGCCGCCAAGTGGTATATCCGGTGTCCGAAATTGCGAGACAATATTGTTGCCATCGAATGTCGTGCCATACTCTAACCGCTCTAAATATCCGGCATCAATAGCTCCGTAGACGTATTTGTAAGCGTTACTGTCAGTCACGGAGACGCCTAACTGAAGGTACTTGCCTGACCCTCTGTCTATATCAAACCATTTACGCCTGAGCAGATCAAATGCATACTCCTTATTTAATGTTATATTAGACCCTGAAGCCCATAACCAATGATACTCTCTTTTTACTTCATCGTAGAATGACGATGACTTATGTATCATGGCTGTGTTTATTGTCAACGAACTCGTTGGGTCAAAGACGTTTTCAATATCCAAATGTATTGGCATAACACTTGATCCATCAAATATAACGATGGCTCCTGCCGCCTGCCAGATTGCTACATGTTTATTTATGCCTTGAGCAATCTCGAATCCGATACTGCAAATCTGGAACGTGTCCTTTGCAACACAACCGTACTGATCTGAAATCTTATACAGTGCATAAGTATTCAGGGATGTACCGTCAATAAGCCAGGTTTCGCCTTCCTTGCATAGTATCAGGTTTTCGTACAATGACGAGCCGTACCTTGTATAAAGCGATCCCCCGACGATAATGTCTGCATTGTCACCAAGGAAGAAATTTGCCGTATCTAAGCCGTTAAATATGCTTACAGTATTCATGGATGATGGAGTAATTTTATTGCGTTGTCCTGACTGATCTGAGCATAGCCAGAGGCGGTTATGAAAATTAAGGGGAAACTTGTAATTAGATATTTGTTTCGGGGCAGGGATACCGCTGACATGATATAACTGCACGTCCCCCGATAATGCCTGACTAAAATTAATTTTATAAAAATAAAGAGGTGCTATTTGATTAAAATCAGATACTTTGGAAGGAGAGACCTCGAAATATCTTCCTTCAGGCTTATAAATTCCGGTTTGAAGCGTTTGAGGTGTTTGAGGCCCGCGACTTAAATCATACCATTTCTGTTCACTACCATAAGTTGGGGTATTCCATGAGTCTATTCCGCTTTTATTTAAGCTCTGAGATGTACCCTTTGTACCATCATCTACCGTGCCAACAGATACCCATGATGCACCGTTCCAGTAAGACACTGTTATAAGAGTATTGATTACAGTATTTACATGGCCAGGGACAAGAAGTAATTGTATTCCCATCATAGGCTCTGTAAAACCCGCTAAAACATGACTCGATGTCGCAAGGGAATCTAATTCAACATAAGTAGTTGGGTCAGCATCTATATATGAGTCATCAATAACATTAAAGATATGATCCGTGTAAGTAGTGCCAACATATTTATAGAAGGCGTAAACCTGCTTTTTTATCCCATCCCATATATCAACAATAGGCTGCATAGGGGTGTCAAGGGTAACGTAATAGATTTCTGTGTTCTGGTCTATGCTTGTCCATGCTACAAGATACCAGTATGCGGCAATGTTATAAAGTATTTTAGGCTTTGCAGTTGATACGGTTGAAGTAAATGTCAAACTCCCTGTTTGCGCAAGAGTCTTACCGCTTGCCGCCGTGCCATCTACAATGCTTCCCACTGTAATCCATGATGCACCAGACCAGTAAGATGCAGTAACGGATGATGCTGTAGTATTAGCAGTCTTTACATAAAACTTTATACCTGCTATCGGCCTTGTAGAACCAATATAGGCATACGTTATAGTGTTATTGCCATACGCACCTTGAGGCGGCAGAAAGTTTGCCGTATGCCTTGTATTGTTTGAAACACGGAATTCATCAAGCCAAGCGTTGGATGTAATACCTAAATCATATCCTGTTACCTGCGGATCTCTGCCGATATAAACCGAGCCTGTATAACCACCGGCAATAGTCCTGTCTGTATCAGACAAATAAGCTCGCTGGACTCCATTAACGAAAATATAATAATCATTTCCGTTTTCTACTATTTCTATATGATACCACTGGTTAATTACCAATTCTCCAGGGGTATTCAATACTACTAAAGGAACAGGATTATCATTTACTATCTCAAAGCGAATACTTCCGCTGGTTCCTCCAACAAGGAAAATGGCAACATAGGTATCCAAATCTGTTTCTTGATAGTAAATAGCCTGAGTGCTTCCGACATCGGTAAAATATGCCCAGAAATCTATTGACCATGTACCATCTGCAAGAATAAAATCTGCATCAGCAGGGATAGTTAAATATTGTCCACCTCCAGTAGCAAATTTACATGATGCTGTACCAAATTTCTTAGTCCCTGTATCTGTGGCAATACTGCCGTTGCCGGTGACAGTATGAGGGGTTGTTGGTGATAAGTCAGTAAAGTTTCCATCGAAAGGAAGTAGTAGCATGGTGTTACTATCAAGTGTAGCCGACACCCTTTTTAATAACGCCGTATTCCCGGTAGTCTGTAAGGTATTACTTGCCGCCTCGGTATAATTATAAATAAACGAGTTATCGGGATTAAAGTTATAGAACGCCCCGCAACGGTATTCATTACCACCCCAGATTAAAGATTCTTTGCCGTTACAATAGGCCACGCATCCATCAGGGGCATTGGAGAACGTACCGATACCCGCACCGGAGCTTTCCGTATATAACGCTGTGGCATTAAAATCTCCCTGAGAGGGAATAGTCGTATCATTCCGGTATATTTTGGAGGCCGTCTCGCCGGTATTCCATGACTGGACAAGCAGATGAGATTCCAAGGGCTCATCTTTTACAAAATGATACGCTGCACGTATTAACGGATATGTAAGTGCCGTAGAAGGGTTAATCTTCGTCATGCCCGATACAGACCGGATGCCTGCATTGGTATAACGCATATTGGAAAGTACCTGGAAATCGCCTTCAGATAACTGCGTACCGTCTACACTCGTTCGCCATCTACCGGTTATTGGTATGGGAACGGGATTACGTTCTTTGTCAGCCACATCATCTCCTCGTTCCTGAACGGTTTGCAGGCTTGATAAAGTTTACCCTGTACCCACCCTGGACTTTAGCCTGCCTGGTATTCCTGGTAATACTTCTGACTCGTGCATCGAAATGTTTCCATAATCTATCGCCAAAGTCGGGTTCACGATCACGGTACTTGTACTTGAATGCCGCATAGTAGATAAGTGCTTCTTTATAGTCCGGTGCAAAGCGATAGGATTTATATGGCGAATACACAGGTGTCGGCATTTGGATATAATTAACTGTAATCGTATAACCTGCCGTAGACGGAGGAGGATCAAGGAGTAGGGCAAACCTGCCATTAAATGTGATAATATACGAATCTGCCGATGTCCAGTCATTATTTGTACCATCGAATAACGCACAGACAAGGACTGTGTTAGAGGTTTTTGATACCACGACCCCATGACTGCCGTCTGTAATGTTATGAACGTAATCACCTGCTGCAACATTTATGAAATTGGCAGACGAATCGGTTAATGTCGCCTCGCCATTACTTGCCGCTGCCGTAGATGTACTTGTACCTGAAAGCTGAGATATGACTGAAGCGTCTATAATGGTAAAGCTATCAGGGACAGATTGGGATGTAATGTTATCGCCAATGATTATTCCATCATAATCCCTGTGCCTTAGAAACGTATTGGATGAACCGTCATTGTATTTTATGACATAATCATTCTCGTCGTCCGATAAATATAGTGATAGGAAATCGGGATTAAGATTGTATGTCGTCTGCTCGGCAACTGTAGTTATCGTCTGAGCGGAAGTTAGCGCACGTGTCCTCTGACATAACTCTTTAGCCGCCTCATATAGGCAATCGTATGATGTCCGATCGTCTAAGAATGACCCGTTTGACGGCTCACCCAATAATACCCTGAGTTCTCTGAGTAGGGTGTACCCATCCAATTACTTTAATCTCCTGAATCGTTCGATGTTGGTTTCCTCACCTAAAGACTTGCCAACAATTTTAAGTATCTTTGACGCATCGTTTCTACTGACCATGCCGTCAGACGTGGATATACCACATTTCTTTGCAAGTTCAGGATCAACTTTAATACAAGGCTTTACCATCCTGCGTGCTTCCTCATGTGCATCGGCGAAACCTCTTTGCATGTCTTCACGTGTAAACATGGATTCAGAAATAGCAGACTTCATTTCATTATAATTCTTGCCCAGATAATCCGACTGAACATCGCTAAGTCTCGGCCTTGAGGATTCAATAGCATCGAGTCGTTCCTTGTCCCGTTTTAAATCTTCCCTTGTCTGGTAAACGTAATCAGAGGGCACATCTCCACGTTCTAATGCACTTTCCTTGCGCTGGACATTTTCTTTCATTGCATCTATCTTCGTATCGAAATACCACGATGGAAGTGTTGAACTTATGTTGCCGTCCCTGTCTCTGTCTGTCTTGCCGTAGAACTCTAATTCTTCCTTTGCCATGCAAATCCTCCTTGAAATAAAGGGCCTGCCGGAAATGACAGGCCCCGTGAAACCATATTTAAGCGTCAGTTGCTGCCGTGATGTTCGTGGCCATTGCAACCTCGCCACCCAAGTTAGCAATATTAATTGGTAGAAACATCTGCATGGCCGCCCCTACAACTGCCTCTGTAATATTGACCGTATTGGATGTAGAATCTAACCCAATCCTGATATTGATGTTCGGCCCGACATGACCCGTAGAAGTAGACACCAGAGTAATAGCAACAGGCGTGGTACTATCCAGGCCATTCTGTATGTAGTTTTGCTTAATGCCGCCGCCTATGGTTGCATTAGTCATTGCAGTGGTGACATTTTCTATCGCTGCTACAGCGAAGTTACCGAAGACATTAAAATCTTCAACTATGATGCCGTCTCCGCCGACTATAGAAAGAGCGGTATCTGCACCAGCGGCAGTTGCACCGTTATGCACCCACCCACTTATCTTGAGTCTGTCTGCGGCAGCGGTAGTTACTATGAAATCCGTTGCCTGACCGGTAACGTCCCTTGTCTCAATATTAAGTAACGTGCAATCAGCGGCAGAAATATTTACAACACCTGTGATTACGTCTATACCGCCGGTAATTAGAAAATTACACATCGTAGTATTGGCAGCTGATATTTCCACGTCCCCTGTAGTAGCAGTCACGTTAATGGTGGGCCGAAGTGAGCCGTTACCGACACCGATAAACGTTATTCCTGCAACATCTATTGCCAGACCATTATCTGCTGATACTGTTTCCGTATGCCCCGGCATGGCGATAATTACATCACCATTATTTGCAGTGCATCTGCCTATGGCATAATCAATTGTTGAAAAAGGAGATGACTTAGTTCCTGACGATGGGTTATTTGACCGTGTAGTGCTTGTGCTGTTGACGAAATACACATTACCTGTGTATACGTTCCCGCCTATACCTGGAAGAATAGGCACGCCGAAAGATTTTACTCCATGATTAAAATTACTCATTTATTTACCTCCAACCAGTAAAGAGTAACCTACCAGCGGGATATTGCTACCCCGCCAGCAGGAGGGTTAAATTAAATTATACTTCTTACTACGCAATTTTTCTTTTATCTTTTCTTTATTGTTTTGATAATATTTTCTATTATTTAATATCTTTTGGCCATGATAGGCGGTTTGTCGTTGCTCCAGTAAGTATTGTTTGCCAATTACACCGCATTCATCGGAGCAATAACGCTTACTTGCCCTCTGTGTCGGTTGAAATGGCCTTTGACATATTTGACATAAATATTCCAATAGACCATATTTTCTGCGTTTCCGCAAAAGTCCCTGCCTACTTATTCCTAATATTTTAGCAGCATCATCAAGGTTTTTCGTCTTCTGGGTAGCATCAACAATCTGTTCTTTTGATAAAACTTTAAGTTCCCTTGCATTTCTATTTTTGCTACATTTACGACAAAACAACCTATCATCACTAACAATAGAAAAAAATGGTGATTTATCTTTCAGATCACAATCACATTCACTGCATCTGTAAGCATATTTTTCCTTGATGGAATTGCGGTAAATAGCTTCCTCAGATTGTAGATTTCTGAAATTTTTAGCAGGTCTATAATCTTGAAGTTCCATTCTTAATTTTTCTCGTTCTATCAGTTCAGGTTGAGTCAATGGATTACATCCTACATTCACATCTCGAATTAATTTAACAGCCCTTAAACCAATCTCTATTTCCGTTTTCTTAACTATACTATATGGATATATAGCTTCTAAGAAATTTACAATAAGAGATTTTTTGGTTATTTTCCAGTGAGAACACGGATTAGTAATTTTGGAGTTTTTACTATAAATTGATCCTCCAAATTGTTTCTTTGCTAATTCAAGCACGAATGTTTTCTTTTGCGCTATTGCAACATTCATCCTTAATCCATTATGTATGCTCACTGAACCCTCTCCATCAAAAAATCCTGCCCAATATTCATTGCTCGGCATATTGAATCTCCTTTCATATTAAGGTTTAATTCAGTATGCCGCATGAGCAATTTGATGTCAACTACTATCTTATAACATATTGAAATATATCAAGTTACTGCGTGCCCCATCACGAAACGCCACTCCGTGGTGCCTGCGCCATATCTCATATAACTTGAGATCATGGTATTTAACGTATGGAAATCAATCTGAGTTTTCGTCTCAGGCATGATCCTCTTGATGAATATTAACATCTTCTTCATCAAGTCCAGATTCACCATGAACCAGTTATTGGTATCGTTATCATCAAGCCTTGCGTATGGTATGACCTGATACCGCTTATACTGCGGGTTAACGTTGCCTTCAGCAGAGTCCAGACCCTTTGGGGTATTAACAAGCTCATAGGCCATATCCGCAAGTGCATCGGGGACTATGATTGCAAAGTTATCTGACATCTCGATACGTTCCGATACATCGTTTCTGAACTGCCTCATCAGTATCCTTGTTGCTGCCAATGACGTTTTATCCAGTGCTGAAGTGCCAGCATTAGAAAAACCACTTGATGTACTTGTCCCTGATTTCGTCCGATGAGAGCCGCAAAGTGCTACGCCTTCCTCGTTTGTCTGGAACTGAAACGCCGTACTGAATGCACCATTAAATACTTCAGCAGCGCTTTTTTCCATAGTCCTTCCGGCAGAGTTCATCAACCCTACGGCCTCGTCATCGAATACGGAATATTTCTTATCATCAAGGAATTTCCGTTCGATCTGACGACCGAGAGCATATTCGGCAGGTTCAATCTTGATATGATACCCTGGACTCCTGTTTACGAATGGTATCTTTCCTGTGAATCTCTGATGATCCGGTAATGACCCGACTGAGTAGAACTCCTCGAATGCCGCATCAGAGGGAAATTCCCTGAATAGCTTCGGTATCATTGGGTTCAAGTTCGGGTAAAGTTTCTCGAAATCGGCTACCTCACGTAACCGCTTGTCTAATAGTCTCTGTAATTGAGACGATGTAGTTACATCCGCCATTTTATATCACCTCCCTTTATGCTCTCTTTAGGCAGAAATGATCTGCATTGAATTTGAAATCTACATACTCGCCACCTGGTACACTTAAATCAAGCCTGATTACGTCAATAACGTGATAGTTAGTTGCGTATGTAGCCGATGCCTCAACGTACATGGACTCCGCATCGAAGTCTGCATAACTCGGCCCAATATACCTGAGTGGAGCTTTAACGCACGTATCGCCAACCGCTACGGCTGCATAAGTAGGTGTATCCCATGTCTGAGCCGTCGCTGAGGTATTATCAAGCATCCTGTATGCACCCCTATTTGCACCTGACCTGAAATACAATGTCGCCTGATTTGCTGTACTTGCCACCAATGTTCCAGTTGTGCAGGATACGCCATTTGTATCACCTGTAGTCACTGTACCCACTGTCATAGCCGTTCCGAAAGTAGCATTAAACAACTGCCCTCTGAGTATGGTTTCTGCTGTGATAAGCTCAACCTGAACCATCGCCCGCTGCTCACCCTTACCAAATGGTCCTTCTACTCCGGTAAATTCCGTAGTGGACGCAAGTGGTGAGGCATCGGTAATGTACTGAGCACCATAAGTGGTATTAAATAACGGCGTCCTGTTATTGGTACCGACTACAACACCAAACGGTATCCCTAATGCTGTAGTATCCGCTGCCCCTGCTGCGGCACCAAAAGGTATCACGCCTTCATCAGCCTGACATTTAACTATCTGGCCAACGTAGATCGTATCCTGATACACGATAGGCACCCAAAGTTTCTGTTGACTGCCGTGAAGTATTTTAAATCCCATATTGATCGCCTCCTTTACTTATTAATTTATAAATTTCTAACCTCTCCAATTGAGCGTATGACATAACGGGCACCCTGTACCGCCTACCTGGTAGCCGTCATATAATCCTACCGTATGGTATTCGTTAATGCCCTTAAGTACTGCTGCATATGGCGGCCCGCCATCATCGTCCACCGGATAAAGCGGCTCTGTCGTAATGCCGAATTCTGTATATGCCCTGCCATCGCCATCGCCAAGCGCATCCCTGTCTATGTTACAGATGAACCCACAGTTCCAGCACCGGAAGTATTTACCTGCATCGTCACCTTCGCCATACATGGGGATAGTCCGCTTTTCTCCTCTAATCCGTCGCTGACTGTACCTGACATGCCTTGAACCATGTAAGCCCATCCCGCCTATCCCCTATTTTTCCGAAAGTGCTTCCGCTATGCTTTCATCTGACATGCCCTGACGCCTCATGTATGCCACAAAGTTTTCCGCTTCGGGAGTTAGTTTCGGCAACACTATTTTAGGCTGCGTATTCGTATTCCCGTGAGTTACCCCTGTGGCTGCGGCCTTATCGCCTTTTACAGGTACTGCCTTAGTTACTCCTCTTGACAATACTGCGGCCTGAGCTTTGGCATAATTTAATTCGGCATCTATCTGCGGGTTGCCGGTTCTGCGTATATTGAAGTTAGCCATCATTTCTTTGACAACTTCATCATGCTGTTCATTACCGGTACTCATAGATACCATCTGCGATACATAGGCTTTCTGGTAAGTCTCCTGCTCGTTTCTCTGCCGTGCCTCACGTACCTGAATGACCTTTTCCACATCATCAGGGGTGGCGACATATTCCGGCATATCAAACTGCTCAGCCTTTACCTGCTCGGCTGGTTTAGTCATAAAGCTGTCCAGTTTATTCATTAACTGACTGAACTCTGCTTTTGTGACCATACCTTCTTCGAGCTTTTTAACCTTCCGGCCAAGACGTGTTTTCTCTGCATGATCCTCGTCCTGTCCATCCTGTCCTTCTGATTCGGCCTCTGCTGCCTTTGCAGTGACCTCTGATTCGGAAGTCTCTTTGCCTTCAAGAGCGGCAGTTAACGCTTCATCGGTTACTTTATCGTCAGTAACGGTAGCATCATCCGCAAGGCTCCCTGTTGCGTTATTATCTTCCATGTAAATCCTCCTTTAATAATGTTTCAAAATGAAACATATGGCTATCTATCTACCTGATTTCTTTCATTTTGTCAAGGTAAATAGTTATACGATCCGATACTTTCTTTAACCTTACCTTCAGATACCTGAACTCTGCCAATTCCTGCGGGTTTGACTGCTCATTGTAAATCTTCTCTAAAAGCTCCTCGTGCCGCTGAATATCGTCTTTGAGTAATTCCCATCCAATAGTAGATGATACGGCGGTAACGAATGGGTGGTACTTGCCTAAAATATCGAGGGTCTGCGCCCCACGCTTGCCTGACTTGGATAGGAACCCTGCAATGTCTTCTAATGGTGTTGGCACTATCTACATCCCCCTCGTGTATTGTTCCATACTACTCATAGGCATACCGGACTGATTTGACGTTGGTGCGTTTCCCATGTCTGTAGGCTGATTGCCTATAACCATTCCACCGCCTCCGCCTTCCTCCGGCGGCCTGTAGTTCTCATCCAGCAGATGGTTTTTGTAATCAGGAAAACTGTCGCCAAATAACTCAAAGGCTTTAGAGAGTAGATAGTTCAATAGCTTAGCCGTATTAGGATTTTGAATCGCCGAGGTGCGCCCGATAAATTGGTCAATTATCGCAAGTTTCCGCTGTTTATTGTACTCATTCTCAATATTCTGCGATAGCGGTGTATATGAATAATCAGCTTCCGGGTCGAACTCATAGGCATCG
>MHYJ01000044.1 GCA_001828445.1 Planctomycetes bacterium RBG_16_43_13 | reverse complement strand
TTCGAAGAATACCCGCTGAAGCGAAGGTAATTGGGCTCAGGGTCTTGCTGAGGGAATACAATTCTAATATAATGTCTCCTAAGTAAGAACCAAAATGATAAAAATCTCCGGAAAACCATTTATTGGGTTAGTTATTCTGCTTAACGTCTTGAGCGGATGTGCTTCCCCTCAATTCAATCCACTTTTTTTCCCTGACTTACAGCTTCCTCAGACGGAGGCCAAAAGACCCTTTCTGGGTATCTCCATGGTGGCTGTGCCTGATACATATCTTTCCGATAAGGTCAAAAAGGATGCCTCCGTTTTTATCAAAGCTGTAATACCGGAAACTCCGGCAAAAGAGGCTGGTATCATTGCAGGGGATATCGTCATTGCGGCAGATGGGAAGTCCTTTAATGAAGAAGGGATTCAACCCCTGAGACAGCTTAAAAAGGCGATCAGAGGGAAAAATATAGGAGATGAGCTGGAACTCTCCATCTTCAGAGAAGGAACACCCTTAACCGTTGTGGCAAAACTTCGTGAGGAGAAGAAGATACCACCAAAGGTCAAGGCTCAACCGGAAATAGAGAACCTCCAGAAATCTATGGGTGAAAGTGACTCGGTTATTTATCAATTGCTTCAGGCGTCAGGTAAGGTGGATGATTTTCTTAATACGATTTCCGTGCTGAGGGGAAAAAGTCAACTTGTAGACAGTTACAAGATCTCGGTTACTGAAAATCCTTTCAGATTGAGTGAGATGAATTATCTTTTGCAGAATCCGACCAATATTATCCCTGTATCAAGGAGGATAACAAAATCTTTCGTGGAATGTCTTAATGCCGGTCATTATGACCTTGGTTGCTTAATCAGCGTGGCATCTCTGGGGCTTGATGTTGAACTTTCCCTGTCTCATCGGGAAGATCCTCCACACATTGACAGTATTGATGATTTCATAGGCTATGTCATTGCGAAAATTTCCCGTGCAGAGTCTTTCAGGAATATGGCATTTAAAGAGCTCTCCGCAGATGACATAACGTTTCTTGTGGAAGTGTCTTCGAAGGTGCTGTCTTCGAACGTTACATCAGAAGATAATCTTAACCTCGAATCTGAAGAAAGACTGCTTAAGACCGCTGCGAAAATTGATTATCCGATGTTGTTTAAATCCATGGCAGAGGCATCTGAGATCATATCACCTGAGATAATTCAGGCGCTGGGGGAATTAGATATTAAAGATTTCAAAAAACACAGAAACATCTCTGCTGATATTGCAGAGGGGGATATCATTGATATGATAGAGACAGAGTTTGGAAGGATAATGATTGGCGGCCCCGGCAGGACGCACTATAAGGGGGATAGTTTTATGGTCATTGATTTAGGAGGAGATGACATTTATGAGAACAATGCCGGCGCCTCTACTCCGGAACTCCATTTCAGCATCTCCATTGATCTCTCTGGTGATGACAAGTACATTACGAAGGCTAACTTGTCACAGGGAAGAGGCCTGCTTGGTACCGGTATCCTGGCTGATATTAAGGGAAACGATCTCTATATAGGAGCAAGGTATTCTCAGGGCAGCGGTATTTTTGGGGGTGGAATCCTCCTTGACCTTGATGGAGATGACCGGTTTATAGCAGAATCTCTTTCACAAGGTGCAGGAATTTTTGGTATAGGGATGTTAATCAATATAGGAGGTAATGACATCTATGAGGCACGTCTGTCATCCCAGGGATTTGCTCATGTCAAGGGTTTTGGGGTTTTGATTGATATTAGCGGAGACGATTTTTACCTTGCCGGTGGTAAGTACCCTGACCACAGGGATCCTGAGCATTCCACCAAGAGTTTATCCCAGGGGTTTGCAATAGGTATAAGGCCCTTTGTTTCGCCAATCGGCGCATCTGGAGGTATTGGTGCATTAATAGACATGCAAGGGAACGATTATTACATCGGTGACTATTTCGCTCAGGGTTCAAGCTACTGGTATTCGCTGGGGATACTTCACGACATGAATGGAGATGATACCTATATCGCAGGCAGGTATGCACAGGGCGCAGGGGTTCACACATCAGCAGGGACTCTGATAGATGAAGATGGAAACGATTCTTATATCGTAACCTTTGGTGTTTCACAGGGGATGGGATATGATTTTGGCATAGGTGTCTTAGCTGACATCCATGGGGACAATTCCTATCAAGGCGGTATATTATCAGGGGGCGCTGCCACTTGCGGGGGGATAGGCATCCTTTATGACAGGGACAGCCTGGATAATTTGATCAGAGAAAGAAGCTGGGATACTGGTACACCTGACGATTCATGTGGTGCCTATGGTTTTGGGATATTAATGAATGATAAAAGCGGAAGGATAATCCAATCGGTTGAGTAACCAATCTTAAAAGAAGATGTTCGAGTGAGGAACATTTGTATAATAATGTTCCTCTAAGTAGGCAAAAATGTCACACTCAAACTTTATAGTAAAGTCACTTGCCCTTACCGTTGACCTGCATAACTAATTGAATAATTAAGTAATTATTGTTATGGGCCTAAATATGGCATCAAACTTGCTATGTTCTACGATAGAACATACCAAATACCCTTCCCATCAAGGGGAGGGGCAGGATGGGGATGGGGTATTTTCGAGATGAAAGACATAGATTCAATACGAACCCTTCAGATAATGGACGAGATAGCCAAAGGGAAATCCGTTACCCAGCGCAGTCTAAGCAAGAAGCTTGGTATTGGCCTCGGTATGGTAAACAGCTATCTTAACCGTCTTGCACAACAAGGCTATATCCATATTATTAAGGCAGAGAAGAAACGCCTTCACTATCTTATTACTCCGACAGGCATTGCAGAAAAAAGTGTTCTGGCTTATCGCTACATAGAGAGATCATATCAGACCTTTGCTGAGGCAAGGGCAAGAATAGGGGATTTTCTAAGTAATCTGGAAAGAGAGGGCGTAGAATCAGTGGTACTTTACAGGGCAACCGTCGTAGCCGAGATAGCCCTGATGTCCCTCCAGGGCAGCAGACTTGACCTTGTAGCAATAGTAGATGACAATGGTGCGGGAAAAAGATTCTTAGGCTACAGGGTTCAGCCGGTTGATGCATTACGGGAACTTGAGTTTGACCGGCTGCTCATCACCACAGAAGAGCCGGTTCAACAAGTGGTGGAACATCTGAAACAGTACAATGTGGATGAAAAGAGTATCTGTTTTTTGCAGTAAGAAATGAAGTTTCGCAATGACAGTCTCAAGCCTGATATCCGGGATTACACCCCGGAATGGCGGCAGCTCGCCCGCAAAATACCCTCCCCTTCAAGGGGAGGGACAGGGTGGGGATGGGGTAAATGGTAATGAATAATTATTTCGAATTTCTGGGAATGGTTTCAACAGAGTTTCACAGATACCTGATGGAAAATGAGGAAATAGCAAACAAAATTCCTGTTAATGCAGTTGTAATCTTTCAAGTTGAAGGAGAAAGCGACTTTAATAACTGGCACAAAGAAATATCACTACGAAATCGTGAAGCAAATCAAGCAATAATCTATATTTATGTCAAAAAATGGAGAATGCATTCCTCAATTGAGGACGTAAACTTAGCAGCGGTGGGATAACATCTAAATAATCTCTCTCTTTGATTGGCTCTTCTGACAGTAAAAAAGACTGCAAGCAGAGATATGATAGATTTAGTTGAAAAAGAGATCCTGGACCAAATAATAAAGAAGAACCAATTCCATGAAACAAATCCCAATGCTTAACTCTGCTATCAAAAAATGTCTCGATCACCATAAATGACAACACGTAAACTGAAAATCATCAACGTCGTCGGCGCACGGCCGAACTTCATGAAGATCGCCCCGATTCTGCGCGCCATTCATCAACATAACTCAAGTCCCCTGGCAAAAGAGGTTTGTATCGAGTCGCTCCTGGTCCACACAGGACAACACTATGATTACGAAATGTCCAAAGTCTTTTTTAAAGACTTGGATCTGCCTGAACCGGAAATCTATCTGGAAATAGGATCAGGAACACATGGAGAGCAGACAGGAAAGGTCATCATCGAGTTCGAAAAGGTACTCTTCAAAGAAAAACCCGACTTGGTGATTGTTGTGGGCGATGTGAATTCAACCATGGCATGCACACTGGCCGCAGCTAAACTTGAAATCCCTGTGGCCCACGTGGAAGCCGGGCTCAGAAGCTTTGACAGATCCATGCCGGAGGAGATCAATCGCATAGTGACTGATGCCCTCTCGACCTTTCTTTTTACACCCTCAGCAGATGGTGATGAAAATCTGATAAAAGAGGGAATCGCAAAGAATAAGATATTCCGGGTAGGCAATGTAATGGTTGACAGCCTCCTGACCCACAAAGAAAAAGCCATAGAATCAAAGATATTACAGACCCTGGGTCTTCAGAAAAATCGTCCTTATGTATTGCTGACCCTGCACCGTCCATCTAATGTTGATGATCAGGAATCTTTCTCTAAGATTGTTGAAGCCCTTACAGTTATCTCAAAGAAATTGCCAGTTATCTTTCCTGTCCACCCCCGTACAAAGAAACAGATTGACTCATTTGGCCTGCAAAACATATTTCAATCTATGGACTCATCTTCCGGGATAGGGAATACAGGTATTTACTGCACAACACCTATGGGGTATCTGGATTTCATGAAACTGGAGATGTCTTCAACTCTCGTCATGACAGACTCCGGCGGTGTTCAGGAGGAGACAACGGCACTGGGCGTTCCCTGCCTCACCCTGCGCAATACCACAGAACGGCCTGTAACAGTCAGTGAAGGCACAAATACCATGGTATGGAACAACACGGAGAAGATTATTGAAGAGGCTTTCAGAATAATGAATGGCGGGGCAAGAAAAGGGACCATCCCGGAGCTCTGGGATGGGAAGACAGCAGAGAGAATCGTAAATATACTTATGGAGGCATATCTTAATGAAACCTGACCGCAAAGACTTCCTTATCTTCGGCAGTCCCAAAATCGAAGACGACGAAATCAGCGAAGTAAATGACACCTTAAAGTCAGGGTGGCTCGGCACCGGCCCAAAAGTGGCAAAGTTTGAAGAGATGTTTCGGGGATATAAAGACAGCAGGTTTGCCCTGGCGCTGAACTCCTGTACCGCAGCCCTCCATCTTTCCCTGCTGGCCCTTGGCCTGAAACCAGGCGATGAGGTGATTACCACACCTATGACATTTTGTGCCACGGTCAATGCCATCATCCACGCCGGTGCAACGCCGGTATTTGCCGACTGTCAAAAAGATACCATGAACATAGACCCTCACGAGATAGAAAAAAAGATAACTTCCAAAACAAAGGCAATCCTTCCGGTTCACTTTGCAGGCAGACCCTGCGATATGGATGCAATTATGGAGATCGCAGGGAAATATGAACTTAAAGTTATTGAAGACTGTGCCCATGCGATAGAAACCGAATATCATGGTAAAAAGGCAGGAACATTTGGAGACCTCGGTTGTTTCAGTTTCTATGTCACAAAGAATATTGTGACCGGTGAGGGCGGGATGGTGATCACAGACAATGAAGAATATGCGAACAGGATAAAAATCCTCGGTCTCCACGGAATGAGTAAGGATGCATGGAAGAGATTCGGTGACGAGGGTTACAAGCACTATCAGGTCGTAGAGGCCGGGTTTAAATACAACATGATGGACATCCAGGCAGCCATCGGCATTCACCAGCTTAAAAGGATTGATGCATACTGGCAAAGACGGCACCAAATCTGGCAGACATACGATGAGGCGTTCAGAGACCTGTTAATAGAAACACCACGGCCCCCGGAACCGGATACCAGACATGCCCTTCACCTCTACACCATCCTTGTGGACAAAGAAAAGACAGGAATAGCCAGGGATGAATTCCTTACGGCAATGACTGCGCAGAACATAGGAGTCGGGGTCCATTACAGAAGTATCGCAACTCATCCATATTATCAGAAGGCATTTGGATTAAAACCGGAAGACTATCCCAATTCTTACTATATAGGGGAGAGAACAGTGAGCCTCCCCATCTCTGCGAAATTGACGGATGAGGATGTGGAGGATGTGATTGAAGCGGTTATGAAGATTCTGAAATGATTTTATATTTGAGTTTGTTAAGATGAAATTATTATTTCTTTGTGGCCACAAATCACCTTATGGCCTATCTCACCTAAAGCCCCTATTGAATTCTAAATTCGATATAGTTGCCGTGGTGATAGCTACAGATGACCGATGGAGATTATTCCACGATAGTCTTGGCGGAAAAAGTTATTATAAACCAAAAGTGGTGCATTCTCCTCTCGGGCCGGCTAACGCCTTTATAAAAAAAATCATTTCATCAAATATTAGACATTTATTCAAGTATGATATAAAAAAAGCGCAACCCATCAATGATATATTACGAGAGCACAATATTCCCCTTCTGCAAATTTTCGATGTTAATGAGAAAACTGTTATAGAAAAGATAAAAGAGATAAATCCTGACTTGATTCTTTCCGCTGCATTTCCTCAAATATTATCAAAGGATTTAATAACGATACCACACAAAGGCAGCGTCAATTTCCATCCTTCCCTGCTTCCCAAATACCGCGGGGCGCATCCACATTTTTGGGCTATAGCAAAGGGCGAAAAGGTCGGCGGATTGACAGCACATTTCATGACCGAGAATATTGATGACGGTGATATTATCGCTCAAGTTAAATATCCTATAGAGCAATATATCTATAGCCAACATTATAAGAAGATAATTGAAGAAGTTCCAACCATCGTAAGGATGGTGGAAGAATTCTTCTATCAAAATACGAAAAAGCCTGTTCCTCAAGACCTCTCAGAAGTATCATACTTCAAAAACGACAGGGAAATACACAAACGGATATTTTGGAACACTCATTCTGCTGAGGAAATAAAAAACCTCATAAGGACAGAACGGGCGTTTTGCTTTTTCAGAGGAGTAAAAGTCAAATTTATGAAAGCATATGTGACGAAGTCCAATCGTAACCTAACAAATAATGTACTTGTTGAACCCGGCACAATAGTGGATGTTTATAAGGATTGTATTGTTGTGAAGACCACGGATGCCTGTATTAATATAGAGGAATTCGAAGATCGGGGTCGGAATATGTCATTCAATAAATGGGTTATCAAGCATAATATATATATAGGAGAGAAGTTTGATTAAAGAATTTCTGCAAAGTTATGAGAACTGGAAATTATGTGTTAGATGGCTCGTGAAATTAAAAATATTTTAGTCAATCAAATTATAGAAAAGGAGTTGAAGCGATGCGCATCCAGATATCTTTCTGGTCGACTTATTGATATAGGCTGTGGCATGAAACCTTACGAAAATCTACTTGCGCCATACGTTAGTGAGCATGTTGGAGTTGACCACAAGGACTCTATTCACAATAGATCAAATGTTGACCTGGTAGGCACGGCTTACAAAATCCCGGTCGAAGATGGTTCTTTCAACGCTGTCATTTGTACTGCCGTGCTGGAACATTTAGAAGAGCCTGAGCAGGCTTTGCGTGAATGCCATCGGGTTTTAAAACTAAACGGTGTTGCCATCTACATGGTTCCATTTATATGGCACTTGCACGAGGAACCACGAGACTTTTATCGTTATTCTAAATATGGTTTGAGATACCTTTTTGAAAAGGTTGGTTTTGA
Source organism: Planctomycetes bacterium RBG_16_43_13 (assembly GCA_001828445.1). Next base: position 9,288 of record MHYJ01000044.1, on the reverse strand, counting down.
AATTGAGGAGATCAAAGCTTTATCTGGGTTTTGGGTAACCTTTGGTCAGCTGTCTGTATATAATATTTACCGATTCCACCGTGGATTCTTAAAATTATTGCCGATTATTCCGGCAATTGGTTTGGCAATTCAGGGAATAAGTTACATGTTAGATCGGATTGACAAATCAGAGCAATGGACATGGGCGTACATAGTGGTTGTGAAGAAGAAATAAGATTGCATGCCATACTGTCAGACCCAACAGACTATAATACAAGACAAGACCCAAGAAATGACACTTAAAGAGGAGACGATAAAGGGCGTTAAATGGAGTGGTTTATCACGAGGAAGTCAGCAGACACTACAACTTGCTATATCTGTTATCCTGGCAAGGCTTCTTATGCCGGAGGATTTTGGTGTTCTGGCTATGGCAGTGGTCTTTACCGGCCTTATTGCTATATTTAACGATTTTGGAATAGGCGCTGCAACAATACAGATGCAAGATCTATCTGATGATGACCTTTCGAGCATCTTCTGGTTTAATCTTTTTATTGGTTTAATTGCAACTCTTTTCACAGTTGTCATTTCTCCTTTAATAGCAGCATTTTACGACAAAGATATATTGATTCCGATCCTTAGTATTTTGGGTTTAGGATTTCTACTTTCCAGTTTTTCTGTTATTCAGCGCTCTATTCTTATAAAGAAAATGGACTTTAAAAAGATAGCAATGGTTGAAATAATTACTACAGTGATTAGTGGTACTGCTGCTATATACTTGGCTTACATGGGTTATGGTGTTTGGAGCCTGGTCTGGCAAGGGATTATTGCTGCTGTTATTACAGGATTGATTTATTGGATCATAAGCCAATGGAAACCAAAGTTTAAGTTTCAATTTGGCACTGTTAAATCTATTATGAAATTTAGCATAAACATGTTGGGTTTCAATATAGTCAATTATTTTTCAAGGAATGCAGATTACTTATTAATTGGTAAATTTTTGGGGGCAGAGTCTCTCGGTTACTATACATTAGCATATAAGTTAATGTTGTATCCTCTTCAGAATATATCCAGTATTATTTCAAGGGTTTTGTTTCCAGCTTTTTCTGCCATTCAGGGAGACGACGTAAGGTTGCGGAGCGCATATTTAAAAGCTACTAAATTAATTGCCTTTGTTACTTTTCCTGTAATGTTTGGTCTTTTTGCATTGGCAGATGAATTAATACTAACTGTTTATAGTGCTAAATGGGAGCCGGCTATTATTTTGTTTAAGATATTTTGTTTCGTGGGAATGATCCAATCAATTGGATCAACCGTTGGGCAAATATACCTGGCTAAAGGTAAGACAGACTGGATGTTTAGATGGGGACTCTTTGCGTCCATATTAATTGTCTGTGCTATTGCTCTTGGGCTCTACTGGGGGGTAAAAGGGGTTGCTATATCTTATGCAGTAGGTGCTTTTATTTTAGCATACCCTAATTTTGCAATACCCTTCAGGCTGATAAACCTGAAAGTAAAAACCTTGGTTCTAAACTTAAAGACTGAGTTTTACACTAGTTTAATGATGTTTGTTATTGTATTTTCCTCTGTGGTTATACAACGTCAAATTGGTATTGAATCTAAAGTTATACTTATTAGCAATATCTTATTAGGGATTGCTATATATTTGGTTGCAACAAAAATTCTCAATAGCGACGCCTATAACGAGATACAGGGAATGGTTTGGAGTAAGAAAAAGATATAGTTAATGTATACGATGTTATGAGTGCAATCACCTATGTATTATGACAAGGCTCATATATCATTAGATGCCTCATGGAAGATCGGCGCTCGAATTCTTAAAGAAGAAGGTTTACCAGCCCCTTTTAGACTGATAAAAAGATGGAAATAGTTTGGCATTAATCAAATAATATATGTGTAAATTATTAGCAAATATGGTCAATGACAAATAAGAATAAAATAGTTGTCCATTCTTTAGATGCCTTTTTGTTTATTACTGGAAGCTGGATTTATAATCAAATAATTGATCTTTCCCGGTGGCAGCCTGTTGTAGTATGTAAAAAAAGAATGAATCAGGATATATTCCCTTTTGAGCCGGTCTATTCACTGGACAGTTGTTCCACTTTGGGTATCTACTTTCAAGAGATTGGCAGAATATTACTATCCTTACCTTATCATCCGTATATATACTATGCCCTTAAAAGAAAGGGTGTCAGTTTACTTCACTCTCACTTTGGCAATAGGGGCTATTATGATATAGGATTGAAAAAGAAGCTTGTAGTTCCATTAATTACAACCTTTTATGGTTACGATCTGAATTATGTGCCAATAAAAAACCCCGTCTGGAAAGAGCGCTATATGAAGCTCTTTAGCGAAGGTGATCTTTTTCTGGTAGAAGGCAGTCACATGAAGGAATGCCTGGTAGAATTGGGTTGCCCCCGGGAAAAGATCACCGTTCAACATCTTGGAGTGGATCTGGAAAAGATTGAATTCATACCCAGGAGGCCAAAAGAGAAGGAAAATATAAAAATTCTGGTTGCCGGAGCATTTCGGGAAAAAAAAGGGATTCCATATGCTCTGGAAGCATATGGAAAAGTAAGACAAAAATATAAGAATATGGAATTAACTTTGATCGGTGATTCCGGGGGACAGGAGAGAGAAGAGGAAGAAAAAAGAAGAATATCCCAGGTTATTGAAAAATATAAGCTGCAGGAAAGTGTCAGGTTATTGGGATTTAAACCTCATTCTGTTTTCCTGGAGGAGGCTGCTAAGCATGATATTTTTTTGTCACCCAGCGTGCATTCATCAGATGGAGATACCGAGGGAGGGGCTCCTGTCTCCATAATCGAGGCATCTGCGTCAGGGATGCCCATTTTGTCCACATACCATTGTGATATTCCAGAGGTTGTCATTGATCGAAAAAGTGGTTTTCTGGTTCCTGAGAGAGATGTAGATGCGTTAGCAGAGAAGTTAGAATATTTAGTATTAAATAATTCTCTATGGGAAGAAATGGGCAGGGCCGGCAGAAAGCATATTGAAGACAACTATAATATTATTAAACAGAGAGAAGCATTGGAAACAATTTATGATTCTCTTGTGAGTTACGTATGAAGCTCGCCTATTTATTTGACTCAAGAATTATTCGTGGTAAAAGCGGCAGCCTGATTCATGTTGTTGAGATATTGAAAGGACTCAGGAATAAGAAAATTGATCTGACAATTCTCACCTATTTTGATACAAGGCAAGTGAGTCTGGATAAACTCATAGACGTTACTAATGAGCAAAATAGTCCGGAAGTAAAGATAAAAAGAAAGACAGTTTCAAGTATATATGCAGCATGGATACCACTAAATATCAAAAAAAGGATTGATAAAATCCATCGAGCTGTTGGGTATCTTAAGACTAAGCATTACGATAAACTTTCATACGAATTATTTTTGGAGAAACTCTCACAGATCAGTCCGGATGTTGTTTATCAGAGGCACAATGTATACATGACTTCCGGATTGATGGCGGCAAAACGTTTGAAGATACCGGTGATACTGGAAGTGAATGCCCCGATTTTCTATGAAGGAGAATTATACCTGAACTTTATATTTAAAAGAAATGAGATAAAGGCCTTTAAGCTGGCGGATATGATAATAGTTGTATCTGACAATGTAAAGCATATATTAATGGAAGTCGGAATCATGGAAGATAAGATACATGTGATGACAAATGCAGTTGATGCTGAAACCTTTAATCCAAAGGTAAGCGGGGAGCACGTAAGAGATAAATATGGTCTTAATAATAAAATAGTCGTTGGTTTTGTAGGAAATTTCAAACAATGGCATGGGATTGAAAACATTCTAAATTGTATCTTGCTTGTCCGGAAAAGGCGAATGGATAATTTACACTTTTTGCTTTTAGGGGAAGGTCCTCTAAAAAAACATGCAGTGAACTTTTTAAGGGATAATAATCTTTCAAGTTACGTCTGTTTAGCCGGGAGAGTAGGCCATAGAGAAGTTCCTCAATATTTAGCTGCTATGGACATCCTGCTTTCACCTCATAATCCTTTACAGGAAGATAAAAACAAATTTCACGGGTCTCCGTTGAAGCTCTTTGAATACATGGCTATGGCAAAACCTATTATTGCATCTAAGGTGGGACAGATCAGCGATATATTACAAGACGGAAATAATGCTATCCTTATTAATCCTGGTAATGACGAGGAACTTTTCAATGCCATTTTATTATTATCAAAGGATGAAGACTTGAGGGTTAAACTTGGGGAGAGGGCGAGAGAGATTATTCTATCCAGGTATACATGGGATAACAATGCTTCAAAGGTTATAGATATTGTTCGCATGCTTCACATGAAACATTTATAACCAATGGACGTCAGAGATGACGTAAATGGAGTAGCTGAGATTGACAGACAGAAAACCTAAACCACTTATCATAAGTCACTTGTTTCCTAATAGTAATTCTCCGGTATATGGTATTTTTGTTTATGAACAGCTTAAGAAACTTTCAAAGTTATGTGATGTTAGAGTTATCGTTCCTACGATAACATCTACATCGAAAGAATTCAGGAAAGCTTTTTTGCAAAATAATATCTCAAAGAAGGAAATGATGAACGGTCTCGAAGTCTTTTTTGTGAGGGCATTTATAAGTAAGGACTGTTTTATCCTGACTACTCTTTTATCCATACTTAGAATTCGCAGAATTATAAGGAGGGATTTAAAAGATTATAAAATTAATCTTATACATGGTCATTATGTTTATCCGGATGGGTTCATCGTCGCTATTTTAGGCATGATCTTCAAAAAACCCGTTTTCTTAACCGTACATGGTTCAGACATAAATATATTCAGCCATAAAACACGGTTAAATAAATTATTGGTTAAATGGATTTTAGCACATGTTTCTAAGGTTATTGTTGTAAGTAACGCTTTAAAAGAAAAAGTAATCCAATTAGGAATAGATGAAAAGAATATTGCCATGCTACCGAATGGTTTTGATGAAGTGTTATTTAAGCCTTTAAATAAGAATGAAACAAGAAATAAGCTAAATCTCGCAGTTGAGAAACAATATATTCTTTTTGTAGGTCATTTAGTTGAAGTTAAGAATCTTCCCTTATTGATAGAGGCGTTTTCAAAATTGGAAAGAGACGCAAAAGATGTTTATTTGATTTTAGTTGGACGTGGTCCTGAAGAAAATAAGCTGAAAGAGTTGGTAAGAACCCTTAAGATAGAAGATCAGGTTTTATTCGTTGGTCAAAAGGAGCACTCAGAAATCCCTCTTTGGATAAATGCCTCTGATGTTCTCTGCTTGAGTAGCAATAACGAAGGCTGGCCTACTATTATTTCAGAAGCTCTGGCATGTGGTAAACCAGTAGTTTCTACAAATGTTGGTGGAATATCAGAAATACTGAAGCACTCTTACATCGGGACATTAGTTAAAAAGGGAGATTTGAATGGTTATGTCAAAGCGATGAATGAAAGCCTCAATAAAAAATGGGATATTCAAAAAATATCCTCTTATGCCAAACAATTTGCATGGGGGAAAATTGCCAATGCTCTATATAAGGAATACTGTGAAGCCTTGCATCTGGGAAAATAGAGTATCAAGACATAAGTTAGGAGCTATATTAGACGGCAATAGTGGTTTTCTGGTAACTGGCAATAAAACAGGTTGAAATATTAGAAAATATTTATGGAAAACTGAGGGCATGAGTTAATGGCAGCAATGAATAATAAGAAGGATACAATTTCCGTACTGCACGTGCTACATCATTCTGTGCCTTATTTTAATGGAGGATACGACATCAGGTCTCACTATATCCTGAAAGCGCAAAATAAATTAGGTATTAATGCATATGCCCTGACAAGGCCTCATAGGAGTTTCAAGAAAGAAAAAGATATTATAGATAACATTGTCTACTATCGTTCCCCGTGTTCAAAGTTGTTAACCATGTTTATGAAAATGGCAGACATAGGGTTATTTTATAAGTATAGTCTCAAGAAAAGGATTTACGAGTTGATTGAGACAATGCATCCGGAAGTTATACATGCTCATACTCCGTCGTCAACTGCGATACCGGCAATGGAGGCGGCAAAAGAAAAAGGTATTCGGTTTGTTTATGAGATGAGAGGTTTCTGGGAAGAAAGCAGGTTAGCAGAAGGTTCCAGATATGCAAATATAAGTTATAACAGTGCGCGAAGGGGTGAAGAATATGTTATAAGTCATGCTGATCAGATAGTTGTTATTTCTGAAGGCTTAAGGCGGGAGATAATGGAAAGGGGTATTCTTAAGAAAAATAACATTTGGGTGGTCCCGAATGGTGTTGATTTAAGTAAGTTTAAACCAAGAGCAGGTAATCCCTCACTATTAAATACATTAGGATTAAGCGGCAAAGTTGTTATTGGGTATATATCTTCTTTAAGAAAAATGGAGGGATTATCTTACCTGATTGAAGCGATGAAGTTTGTGAATGGAAAAGCATCGTTGATGATTGTAGGTGATGGAACTGAAAAGGAAAGATTACAAGCACAGGTTTTGGAACTTGGATTATCTGATAAAGTCCTTTTTACAGGGAAAATACCGCATGAAAAGATTTTAGACTATTATTCCATTATTGATATTTTTGTTGTCCCAAGGATTGATGCAAAGGTTTGCCATATTGTCACTCCATTAAAACCTTTGGAGGCAATGGCCATGGGCAAATGTATCCTTGCAAGCAGAGTGGGCGGGTTGTCCGAGATGATCGAAGAGGGGAAGACCGGTCTTATGTTTGAGCCGCAAAATGTTAATGATCTTGCAGAAAAATTGAATTATTTGATAAATAACATACAGTTCAGGCATCAACTTGGTGAAAATGGATTGAAATTTGTGAATGAAAATAGAGGTTGGGATAAGTTATGTGAAAAGTATCTTGAGGTTTATAAATAAACACTATGAAACTCGCCTATACTAACGGATCAATGATAAAGACGAATCTACCCATAGTCTCTGTAGTGATCTGCGTTATAAATCCACATCCAATATATTTTGTAGAAGCGGTTGGGTCAATCCTGCAGCAGACGTTGAAGGATTTTGAGCTGATTATCATTGAAGAGCCATCATCTGCAAGCGCCGGGGATATCCTTAAGAAGTTTGATGATGACAGGATCAGACACTTCCTTCATCCCTTTCGTACCTCACTCATCGAACAAAGAAATCGGGGTATAGAATATGCTAAGACAAATCTGATCGCTGTGCTCGATTCCGATGACATTGCTGAGCCGGATCGGTTGGAAAAACAGGTGGCCTATCTTAACTCGCATCCTGAAGTAGGAGTGCTGGGCGCCCAACTTCATCTCATAGATTCAGAAGGCAGGACTATCGGCTATCGTCATTATCCGACAGGGCCGGATGTTATCGCTGAAACGATGAAGCTTTTTAATCCGATCGGACAACCATCTGTTATGTACCGGAAGTCTCTTGTAAAGTCCATGGGCGGATATAACTATACTCGTTATTCTGTCAATTCTGATTATGAGTTATGGTGCCGTTTGGCAAGTAATGGAGTCAAACTCGCCAACCTCAAAGAGGTCCTTGTAAGATATCGTATTCATCCAATGGGTATGAAAACCACGAAGCTCCGGGAGGTTGTGAAAGCTACGATAGATATTAAACAGAAATACTTCCATGGAAGGATGGGCCCCCGTGCACTTCTAAGGCTTTGGATTGAGAAAATGCTTTTGCTGTTACCCCCGCTGCTTGTACTGAAATTGTTTCTGCGGATGAACCTCAAAAATAGGCCGCCTTACTCAGGTGCGTAGGGATTTGAGGAATTGATGAAAAATGAAAAGCCGGGCAATCCTTTAGTCTCAATTATCATCCCTACACATAACAGGGCAGAGTATCTCTCAAGGGCTGTAAAATCCTGTATTAATCAGACATACAAGAATTCAGAGATTATAGTAGTTGATGACAATAGCGGGGACAATACAGCAGAAGTGGTGAAAGGATTCAGGGGCAATCGGATCAGATACTTCAGAAACAAGTCGAACAAAGGGGCGCCTTACTCCAGAAACAAAGGGCTTTCAGTTGCAAGGGGGATGTACATAAATTTTCTGGATGACGATGACGAACTCCTCCCTGATAAGACAATGCTCCAGATGGAGAAATTCAGGACATCTGATATAAGCAGTTTAGGGGTTGTAACCTGCGATGTTGAGTACAGGAGGCAGGATCTAAGGAAGGTGATAAATAACAGGAAAAGAGGCAGTATATATATTGATCTGCTAAGAGGATACTGTGTGTTTGGTATACAGACCATGCTGATAAAGAAGGAGTTCCTTGAGATGATTAATGGATTCGATGAAAGCCTTCCCTCAAACCAGGAATACGACCTTCAGTTGAGGCTTTCCAGGTTCTGCAGTTATGATTATGTCCCTGAACTGCTTGCGGTAACGCACGAATCCGACGGACAGATAAGCTTCAATTTCAGAAAAAAGATAAAGGGAGTGAATATGATATTCAGTAAGTACAAAGCAGAATACAGAAAGCAAGGCCTGTTTTTCTTCTTTACAGTCTATGCTTACATGATGGTCAACCTGTTTCTTTATTATATTGGTTTGTTATTCGGCAAGAGAGCATACTCCTGGCTTAAGAAGCTTGTGAATTTGGTACGGTTAATGCCCTCTGGATTGAATAAAAAAAGGATTAGATCCGGTTGAGCAAGTTCTGAAACAATAAATTGGAAAAAAGCTGTTATAAAAATGTAAGGATATTAGCTGAATTGCCATTTTCTGATAAAGTTAAACGCGAAGGAATTGTGATTTATGAGAGAAAGAATATGCTGTTGAAATGAAGGCATATCTTTACCGGTTATAATATAGTTATTCGATAAGTAGTCTTATGTCTCTCCAGCCTGAAGATAAACAAGTCATCATAATCATTCCTGCCTATAATGAGGAGGGAAATATCCCATCATTGATAGGAAAGATCCGCAGTAAAATCTCTGAGGCGGACATACTGATTATTGATGACGGCTCTGCAGACCGCACTGCAAGGGTGGCTGAGAAGGCCGGGGCTTTAGTCGCAAGCCTCCCCTTTAATATGGGTTATGGGGCAGCGCTGCAGACAGGATTCAAGTATGCCCTTAAGAACCGGTATCGCTATGTCGTTCAGATGGATGCGGATGGTCAGCACGATCCCGCTTCTATCAGGAAATTGCTGGACGAGGTGAAAAGAGAGGATGCTGATGTTGTAATAGGGTCAAGGTTTATGAGTGGTGATAATAGTTACAAGGCCCCCCTGGTAAAGAGGCTCGGGATGCGTTTA
>MHYJ01000043.1:12741-13743 GCA_001828445.1 Planctomycetes bacterium RBG_16_43_13 | reverse complement strand
GGGAACATTATTATCTCCTTCGCTATCATGCTTTCTAACGGGGTTGAACAAGTGCTTGACATTTTAGGGAGGGTAGAATAATATAAAATCAGGGAGGGTAATATTATGAAGGTATTCGCAATTGCTCTAATGGTAGGATGTCTATCTATCTTTAGCGGTATCTCGCTCTCACAGGACGGCATGGGCAGTCCGCAGGACAAGGGCGGAGAGGATAAGGAGAATCTCCAGAAACGTATCGTGCAATTAGTAAAAGACCTCGACGACAACAATCAAAAGACACGGATAAATGCGACAGAGGAACTCATCAAAATCGGCGAACCCGCACTTGAGGATGTGAAGAAAGCACTCATCAAACCGCCAAATAATGAGGTGAGAATCCGCGCTAAATATATAGTAAGCGAGATAGAATTTAAGATATTGGCAAAGAAATTCAAGATAGCATTTCTGTCATATAGAGGCGGCAATCGTGAGATATACATAATGGATGCAGATGGGTCTAATGTGAAGCGGATGACGAATAATAAGGCGACGGATGACTCTCCCGCCTGGTCGCCAGCGGCGGCGGGGAAATAGAGTGATGAGTGGCTTGCCCCGTTAGAGCTTGCTCTAATGGGGGGAGTTGGGAGTGGGGAGTGTTGAGTGTGGAATGTGTATTCCGAAATCCGCATTGTAGATTGCGGAGTGAGGAGTGAAGTAGAGACCGTTGAAAAAGGGGGTTAAGAGCCACAATGGATTAGTTTTTTGAAGTAAAAAAACGGACCCTTGGTGCCAAAAACCACAAGAGCAGGGGGGTTTTGTAACAATCTCATATAAGAGAAACTATGCAACTAACCCTCAACAAACTAACCGACTACCTCTACGAAATCCCGCAGACAGGCGATATGCGCGTGCCGGGGCGCATCTACGCCTCGAGTGAACTTATGGAAACGCAGAAGGTGGACGAGTCCATCCAGCAGGTGGCGAATGTTGCATCTCTACCGGGCATAGTGAAATATTCTTTGG
>MHYJ01000043.1:12317-12532 GCA_001828445.1 Planctomycetes bacterium RBG_16_43_13 | reverse complement strand
CGAAACTGTCGAGAGACGACTTCCAGAAAGTTCTCACGAAAGGTGCGGGCTGGGCAGTGGAGAATGGCTACGGCACTCCTGCGGATTTGGACTTCATAGAAGACAGGGGTTGTATGGACGCCCGCTTCGGCGGCTCGCCTGCAGACCCATCTTGCGTGAGCGAACGTGCAATAGAGCGCGGTCGCCCGCAATTAGGAACACTCGGCAGTGGCAAT
>MHYJ01000043.1:3844-12192 GCA_001828445.1 Planctomycetes bacterium RBG_16_43_13 | reverse complement strand
CTGCGACGATTTTCTGAAAGTAATGCTGAAGGCGGCTGAGGAATATGGGATAAAACTTGCGGATAGACAGCTTGCCTGCGCTCCTCTAAAATCAGACGAGGCAAAAAAATATTTAGCGGCGATGGCATCAGCCGCCAACTACGCATGGACGAATCGGCAGGTGATGATGGCACTTGTGGGACAGGCGGTCTCAAAGACGCTCGGCACAGCAGAAGAAAAGATTGGGCTACGGCTCATCTACGACGTCTGCCACAACATAGCAAAGTTTGAGGAACATACAGTTGACGGGAAAAAGGTGAGGGTATGCGTCCATAGAAAAGGTGCGACGCGGGCGTTTGGTCCAGGACATTCGCTCGTCCCGCCTGCTTACAAGGACATAGGGCAACCCGTTTTAGTGCCGGGTGATATGGGCAGGGCGTCATATCTTTTGCTCGGAACGGCGAGGGCGGAGGAGGATACTTTCGGCTCAACCTGTCACGGTGCGGGGCGTCAATTCTCACGTTCGCATATGCTCAAGACCACAAAGGGGCGGAATCTTTTCAGAGAGATGGAGGAACGCGGTGTTATTGTGATGGCTCGCGGACAGGCGTCAGTTGCAGAGGAAATGCCTGAGGCGTATAAGGACGTCTCGCTCGTCGTTGACGTGATGCAGGCGGCAGGCATTAGCAAAAAGGTTGTGAAACTAAAACCGATAGGGTGCGTGAAGGGGTAGGGGGGCGAAAATGCAAATATCAACCCCGTTAGAAATATCAGAGGTAGAAAATTTGACGACAATTTGGTAAAAAGGTCTTAAGATGAGGTATTTCTAACGGGGTCAAAAATCAAAATTACAATTATGAACTTTTTAGTGTGGCTTTTCGCTTTTAGTTTTACCCTGTTAGAAATATCTACAATGGCAGAGTAGAAAATAACTTTATGAGAAAACCCATTGTGGTAGGATTTCTAACGGGGCTTACGCTCTACGTTTCTCTTTTACGCCGCCGTGTTTGTGTCTGCGAATGAGTGTCCAGAACGTGTGCCGTGGACATACCACCCCTTGAAAAGTTCCCAGCATTGTTGACAGAGGTAGCGGATTCTGTCCTCAAACTTCACATACTGGTGGGTGGGGATATACTCCTCGCAGTTGCAACGTTCGCATCTTTGTTTATCCATATCTTCTGCCCCCTCAATTACGAATATGTTGCCCGATATTTTTAATTTTCCTTGCATAAAATTAACTCTTCCTCCACCCCGTTAGAAGTAAGACGCCACAGACGTCTGCCGTCCCGAACTATTCGGGGCGGACTTCTAATGGGGCTCGTATCTCTTATCGGCAGAATTTTTTTGAACCTTTAGTGTGGTGAATGCATATTTTATGGGGCGTGGGCGATGGGCGCCCCTGTGATTATTATTTGGCCTTATCCGCACAGGTGCAACCGCACCATAGTATTACCCTATCCCACACAATATATTCCTAACATGCCACTCTGCTACCGATACCCCCTCGGTAACCATACGTGTATACTACGGTCTCCCTCTGATACGCATGAAAATTACATCTACCAATGGTGTATCGCATGAGTAACAGGGGAATAGCGTATGGCAATCGGTAGTCAGTTGACTGTTATGTAGTTGTTAGTCCCTATTTTAATGGGGGGGGTGAAGTGAGCTAATGAGAGCAAAATGGGTTGACACTAACTATTGCACAAATTACAATCCGTTTTTACCTTAACTTTTATTTTCTATGATACGTATCCCTATAGATGAAGTAACAACTGGGATGAAGTTAGCGCGAACGCTCTACTACCAATACGGCGGTGTGATGTTGGCGGCGGGGGCGACTCTGGATGCCCACTTCATCAGTCGACTGAGGCAGTTCGGCTACACGTCCATATATATATATGACGAGGACACGGAGGACTTGGTCATATACGACTACATTGACGAACGGGCGCGTCAGAGCATAACGACGCGGGTGCAGGCGCTCTTCTCCAGCATACGCGAGGAGGTGGCGCGGAGTTTCTCCTCCGATGAACTAAAGATAAAGTCGGCTCAGGAGATGAGGGGAAAGGTGGAGGAAGGGAAATTTAGGGACATACTCGACAGGATAAATATAAAGGCAACATTTGCGGCAGCGGTGGAGAATATTATAGAAAACCTCCTCTCCGATAGGGAGATTTGTATGTGCGTCGGGTCAATCAAGACCTCTGCAAATTACATATATGACCACTCCCTCGAAGTCGCAATCCACTCTGCACTGATAGCGAAACGGCTTGCATTCCCGCGGGATGAAATCAGAGACATCATCCTCGGCTGTCTCCTCCACGACATTGGTTATATTTTTATACCAGAGGATATTAGAACGCAGAGCCGTCTGACGCAGAGGGATGTAAATATACTACAACAACACGCCATATATGGATACTATCTTCTGAGGGATAGGGACGACATTTCGCTTCTCTCGGCGCATATGGCATACCAGCATCACGAGAGGCAGGATGGAGAGGGATACCCGCGTGGGCTTACAGGCACAAATAAGGTAGTCCGCCGCCACGAGGCGATATATGAGAGGTCAAATACTATTCATAGATACTCGAGTATAGTGGCAGTTCCAAATTATTATGACGGGCTTGTGTCAAATCTTCCTTATAAAAAGGCGATACCGCCGGATGAGGCGATAAAGAAAATAAGAGATGCCAAAGGGACTATGCTGAACGAGGAGGTAGTGGATGTCTTTCTCGACTACATACCGGTATATCCGCTCGGGACGTCTATAGTTGTAACGAGCGGCAAATATCACGGCTGGAGGGGTGTAGTGATAGCTGTTATGTCGGACAAGGTGGATAAGCCGGTAATACGGCTCCTCCACGATAGAAGGAAAAAAATAAAAAAGCCGATAGATATTGACTTGAAAGAAGAAAAAGAGATAAATATAAAGGCAGTGTGGAAATAGGGTAAAATGAGATTGTTGAAAAAGGTATAACACATTTTCTTTGACATCTATTTGAAAATTGTCGAAAATTGTTATACTTCCAAGTGTGGATGTTTTTGTTAGAATATTTTTAGGAGGGGCGATATGAATAAATCACTCGCACTCGCAGTATCGCTACTCATCATTGGGACAATTCTGTTGTGTAGTAGTGGTCAAGCTCAGGCACAAGAAGCGACTGTAACCTTAACAGACCCGACAGGAGATACATCTGCTAATGCCGGCTGTGCAGGTAACTTTCCACCACCAAGTCCAGATATAACATCTATGACAGCGACAAAGTCAGGTAATAATGTGATTTTTACTATAACATTTTTAGAGCCAAGCCCATCATTTAGCGGTTTTATATTCTTAGATATAGACCAGTCGAGAAATACCGGCTATTCTTTCTTTACCAATATTTGTATATTTGACACTGTTAGGTGGCAACCTGATATTGGTGTAGAATATGGTATACTGTTTAGTAAGGTTACTAACGTTGCTGGTGCTTCGCTATGGAGAGCAACAGCGGATAATATATTTGTGCCTACTTCTATTAGATTTCCTTCAACTTATACTGAGGGTAGCATAACTATAACTGTTAATTTAAGTCGTCTGCAGAACGACGATGGTAACCTTGATTTTGCGGCTACTATCGCAAACGGTTATCAGGATAGGGATGTAGTACCGAATACTGGCCACGGGACGTTGGGAGGGGATACAACTCCGCCTGATATCACGATAACATCACCACAGGACGGGGCAACTTTTACTATTGCTGATGATATTAACATTATATTCAGTGTGACAGACCCAGAGAGCGGGGTAACAAATCTAACAGCAACGATAGATGGCAACACAGTAACAAGTGGAACTGTAATTCCCGCATCCACGCTTGGGGTAGGAACACATACTTTGACTATTACAGCTACAAATGGTGTTGGACTTAATAGTACCAAGCAAGCAACATTCGACATAAGTGTTACAGTAGATGGACTTACTGCTTTAACAGATGAACTTTACAATTCAGGTTTTATTACTTCTGCAGGAATAAGAGATGCAATGATAGAAAAGTTGTCAGCTATCAATATATCGCTGAGTAGTGGTAATTTTATCGCAGCGCTTAACCAAATTGACGTGCTCTTTCAGTTTATTCAGCAAGCCCAGTTTAATAAGTTTATCAACTCTATTGTCTCGGATCTGTTTTCTATACCACTTTTTATCCTTCGATTAGATATTATTGGTCAGTTTCCTACTTTGTTTCAACAGGAAGATAAGGGGAACAAAGAGCGTAGAAGAGCTAATACAAAAATTTAAAAGTAATACGGAAACTACTTTAAAGAAAGAGGGGATAAAAATTAGTGAAACATTATCAGAAGACATAAAAATAGGAAATGATGTAGTAGGTCATGTTACTGTAAACCAAACTACCCTAAAAGGAGTTATGTTAAAAGGTACTGTCAGGTATCAATCCCCTACTCTGCTGGGATTAGTACCCGCAGGTAACTTGGTAGGTACAGATTTACGATTTATACAGGTTAAAGAAGAAACACTATTAGTTGATGGTATTAAGATAAGCAAACCTGTCGCTATAGATAAATCAGCGAAGAATGAAGTAGATCCCTCATACAGTGGTTCTATAAAACTTCCTAATGGTATTGCTCTACAAGATGCACCTGGTATGATCGATCCTTGGAGTGATAATAATTTTCAAGATAAATCTATAACTCGGGAGCTTATTTTACACACATGGGTTGTTAATGCAAATCAGCTTCCACCAACAGTGATAGGACGCCTAACGTGGTCTACAAAAGAGGAATTTACTAAAATAGGCACTAATCAAGAGGAAACTGATGAAAATGGTGTAACTATAACACAAAGCAAGCCGGTTTTTGAAGTAATAGGTCCAGATGATAAACTGAAGAAGGCACTAAAAGATGGTAAGTTCGATAATTGGATACCTGAATAGTGTGTAGTTATATGAAAAGAACTGTAGTAATACTTATTGCAGTAGCAACAGTTTCCCTGGTAGGTTATCTATCTTTTAACGAGATGACCTATCAAAAGGTAGGAGATTCTCTAAATAAAAATGAGGATAGTATCACTACCGTTACTAATAAAACTTCTTCTGATGCTAACCATCCTGCTAAAGAGCAAACCAAAATTAATGATATAGACAAAGAAGGGCTAAAAAAACACTATAATAGATATCTATTATCTCGATTTGATGAACTTGCTAAACAGACAAGGAGGGACTTTGAGACAAAAGGATATACTGCACCAGAGACACTTTATCAAATGGAGCTTATAGTTGAGATGGCTAATAGTGAGATGTTAGCACAGTTAGTAAGTAGGATGGAAACAGAGAATAATGATAATCTTAAGGGATGCCTAATATTTATGTTAGGAAGGCGAAAAGAAGATATAGTTTTAGAATCTCTTGTAAAGATAGCATTACATAACGATAGTTTTACTCGGCGGGCTATAGATGCTATTGCTTTCCCACCTTATGGCTATTATACAAAGGAAAATGCCACAAGGAGGATGGCTCGATGGGTAGGTTTAGGTTATGCCGAGAACAGGGGCGATATAGTTGACAATTTGTTTATGGTTAGTAGGGGACAGCAGACAATGGATGAAATAGCACCTATTAAAGATAAACGAGTATTCAAATCTCTGATTACGATTTTAGATAATAAAACAGACGAAATCATAAAACGCAAAATTATAGAGACAATGCGACTTAGAAGTTTCCTCAATGAAAAGATGGACGAAGACGTCTATCATACATTTGTTAATGAGCTTTATAACACAAGTAACTCTATGGAGATTAAATTAGAGTTATTACAGGGAATAATAAACTCTAATAGAGAGAATGCGGTTACCGAAATTGAGCGATTTATACGAGGTGCTAACAGTGAAGAGGCAGCATATGAAGCATCGTCTCTATTATTAAAGCATAAGAAAGCAAATATAGATGATATATACTCATATAGAAACTGGAGCCCTTCTTATAAAGAGAAGATAAGAGAAAAATTGAGCCATCAATGATAGAGTAGACCAAGGGATAACAGAGGCGAAGACGAGAGTAGAGGGCAGGATTGCACAGATAGAGAAAGCAGAGGGGCAACGGAAGGAGATAAAGAGGATGGACAAAGAGGGCGACAAATAACTATTGGGCAGGTTATATACAAGAGACATAGAACGAGGGGTAGCACTTTTTCAACAATCTCAATATAAAAACTCAAGATTATGGTAGAAGAGGCAGGCAAGAAAATACCTGATGAAGGACAAGAATCCGCAGATATATATGCCCCGCAGAAGAAGAAGGATGCGTCTCCTCCATCACCACGAAAAGTAATCCTGATAGTAGATGATAAGGGTTCAATCCGTAACATAATAAAGCACGATTTGGAACAGGCGGGATATAACACACTCGAAGCTGCCGATGGGCTGACGGCGATAGAGAAGGCGCTAAAGGAAAAGGTTGACCTGATACTCCTTGATGTGATGATGCCGAAGGTGGACGGGCTGACCGTCTGCAAGAGATTGAGACAGGAAGAGAGGACGAAGACAATGCCGATAGTCCTCTGCACTGCGAAGGGGCAGAAGGAGGATATTGTTTCGGCTATGAAAGTAGGGGCAGACGACTATATAATAAAACCATTTACGAAGGCGACATTGCTCGCCAAGTTAGAGAAGTTTCTCGGTCCGAATAAGATGGTAGAAGGGAACGTTCCTCCATCTGAAGATAAACCGCCTACACCATCTAAGCCATCCCCCGAGTAGGTTAAATCAAATCCTCGCTCTCTGACTTTGGTATCCTATTCATCAGGTCGCGGACTGCAATCATAGGGTCTTTATCTTTGAAGAGGACGTTGTAGATCTCATCTGTAATAGGTGTCTCTACTTTTAGTTTCTTTGCGAATGTCTTAATCGCCTTTGTAGTCCATACGCCTTCAGCCACTTGGTCCATACCATCTAAAACCTCTGACAGTTTCTTGCCACCGCCAATCTGTCTGCCGACGAAGAGATTCCTACCGTGTTCGCTGTAGCAAGTGGTGATGAGGTCGCCCATACCGGAGATGCCGAAAAACGTCTGCTTCTTCGCACCCATAGCATTGCCGAGGCGGGATATCTCGACAGCACCTCTCGATAGTAGCGCCGCCTTTGCATTGTCGCCGAGACGTAAGCCGTCGCAGATACCAGCCGCTATGGCTATGACATTTTTGAGGGCGCCGCCGAGTTCTACGCCTATGTAATCCCTGCTCGTATATATCCTAAACATTTCCGAATTGAACACCTTCTGCATATCTGCGGCAAGGCGCGGTTGTTTGGAGGCGATTACGGCAAGGGCAGGCAATCCTCGTGCTACATCCTCTGCGTGTGTGGGACCTGAGAGTGCGGCAACATTTTTTCTGTGACCAAGCACATTCTCTATTATCTCAGTAGGTCTTTTGAATGTCTCTATCTCCAATCCCTTTGCGACTGATACGACCGGCTTATCCGCATCTATATGGGGTTTTAACTCCTGCAGAGTTGAACGGATGAACTGCGTTGGCACTGCCACTACAAATATATCAGCAGTATTGAATTTATCTTTAGCGATGCCGCTTATCAGGTCTAAGCCGTCAGGTATCTTCACGCCGGGCAGAAATTTAGCGTTTACCCTTGTCCGTTTTACCTCACTTATATAATCGGGGAATTTGCCCCAGATTCTCACAGTGTTACCGCCTTTATGAAGTAGCAGTGCTAATGCTGTTCCCCAGCCGCCATCGCCTATTATGATGATTTCTTTTTTTGCCATAGTATCCTGCTTTCAGTTCCCTGCAAGAGCCGCTTTATGTTTGTCCTGTGCCTTATGATAACAATAATTCCCGCTAATACGCAAAATATTGTTACAGGAAGCCGATTTCCGAGGGCAAAGACATCCGACAGAATTTGTGCTATAGGCAAGGCAATCGCCGCAACTATAGATGCTAAAGATACATAGCCAAAGATTACGAAAATTACAAGCCACACTCCGAGGGCTATCAGCCCTGCCATATAATTTAGGGCGAATATTATACCTGCAGCCGTAGCGACTCCCTTACCGCCTTTGAATTTTAGATACACAGGGAATATGTGTCCTACGAGTGCGAATGTAGCACAACTGACATAGAGCGTGGAAACACAGATGGCGCATTTAACATCCGAATATGCAATCGACGTTATGAAGAAGACAGGTGCAAAGCCCTTGAGTGCGTCAAGGATGAATACTACGAAGAAGTAAGGGGTTCCCAGCACCCTCGCCACATTCGTAGCGCCGATATTGTTGCTCCCGTGCTGACGTATATCTATGCCCTTTACAAGTTTTGCTACTACGTAACCAAATGGGATAGCACCTATAAAGTAGGAAAGC
>MHYJ01000043.1:0-3675 GCA_001828445.1 Planctomycetes bacterium RBG_16_43_13 | reverse complement strand
ACACCGCATCCGCCGAGCGTATCGACGAATTTATCTATGCCATCCGCAGTCGGCTCTTCATAAGGAAGTTCGGCTACCCGATTATACGGTATTACGTTGACCTTGCAACCCTTCCCGTGGAGTTTCTTGCCAAGTTCGAGGGCGTGCTTTTTGCTGTCATTTATGCCTTTTATCAGAACGTATTCGAATGTTACGTCCTTCCCCGTGGCGCTCTTGTATTCTATTCCCGCCTTTATCAATTCTGCCACCTTTACTTTTAGTGTTGGGACGAGCATCTTCCGAATGGTGTCATTCGGGGCGTGGAGCGAGAGGGCAAGGTTCGGCGTAACCTTACGTTCTACTAACTCCTGAAGGCGGTTTAGCAGTGTGCCGACAGTGGAGAGTGTGATTCTGTTATATCCAATCCCCATTCCCCAACTCGCCTTGAATATCTTTAGTGCTTTTACGAGGTTATCGAAATTGAGGAGCGGCTCGCCTATGCCCATAACGACTATGTTATAATTTTGCGGTGGTGTTTCTTCATTCTGCGGCTCGTAACGTTTTATATGCAGAACTTGCTCTACTATCTCCGCAGTTGTGAGATTGCGTTTCAAGCCGTTTAGCCCGCTGGCACAGAAGACGCATTTGATTGGACAGCCCACCTGAGTAGAGATGCAGACAGTTTTTCTGTTACCTTCTCTTATGAGGACGGTCTCTATAAAGTTACCATCAGCAAGTTCTATCACTAATTTGTCCGTTCCATCTGCACTGGTGTGCTTGTTCCGTATTTTAGTAGACAATATATTAAAGTGAGAGGTGAGTTTCCGTCTCAATTCCAATGGCACGTCCGTCATCTCGTCGAAGGATGTAACGTTATGTCTATAGAGCCACAAGAGTATCTGCCGTGCGTGAAATTTAGGCGAGTCATATTTCTCAACTATCCCTTCAAACTCTACCAACGTTAAATCTGATAAGGGTGTTTTAACTGATATGACATTATCTGATTTTGTGTGTTCCGACAACGTAACTACTTCTTTCATAGTATTCATAGCTACTTAAACGCCTTCAGCCGCGATTTCGGCTCTTCAATCCTTCCATATATCTCTATTGAGAAGACGTTGTTTTTAATAAGGTCCACCGCCTTCTCAATAAGCCCTATGCCCGGTATCCCTACGCCTAAATTGGTCTGTGCATCAAGGAAGATGCTCATATGCCCATCAAACTTTACATAGCCCTTGCCAGCTACAAGTGTATCTTCACCCTGTAATATGAGTTTCTCTATCTCAAACTTTTTATCAGCCATAGTAAATTCTGCCTCACCTGAAGTAAGCACGGATTTCTTACCGACACCTAATATGTTAAGTTCAAATAAACCGAAGAAAAATGGCGTATCCCAGACATTACCGTTTGTTAGTTTTAATGTTCCTCTACCTGTCAATGTGGATAGGTCGCTACCCTTACCGCTTAGGTTATCTATGGCTAAGTTGAGATTGCCTTCGATGGTTTTATTAGACAACGTCGTATCCTTTATATAGTCCTGCAAATTTATACTGTTTGCGGTGAAGTCGCCTTTATATTCGCCGTTTTCTGTATCGAGGTCGAACGTGCCTGAGATAGTGCCGCTGTAGGCGTTCAGCTTCACGTCGAATATAGATAATTTATTGTCCTTATAAACGAAGTCCGTGAAGAAGTTGGTAATCTTCTTGCCGCTTACTTTTGCCTTATTAAGATTTATGGAGCCGATTATGTTATGGATATTGCCCTGCCTGATTATCCCCTCTGCTGAGAGGTAGCCATCTACATTGCTGAACTCTACCCCGCTACTTATAGTTGTATCTTTGAATCTTATATTGGCGGCATAGTTTGTTTCTTGATTGCTGTTTCGTGTGTCAACAGTGCAATCTACGTCCAGAGGTCCGCTGATACTGAGTTTCTCCAACATACCCCGTATCTCTGTCGGCAATGCGGTAGTGAACTCGCTATCCATATTTAGATTATGGGCTGTCAAGTTTATCTCCGTCTCGTCATTACCTAAAGAGCCGTGTATCTCCAAGACCGTGTTTTTGTATGTGCCGCTTAGGTGCCTCAATGTTATATTCCCATCATCATATATTATTTCTCCTGCCACATTAGTTACATCAAGTGGGATATTAGTGTATTTTATAGCGCAATCCTTTAGATGGGTTGTTGCCTTATACAATAGCGGTTTGTCGATGCCTCTTTCCTGCGATATGTTCAACTCTAATTTTGCCCGACCTTTGGGGTTGAAATTGTCCCACGCCCCTTCTTTAATCTTATCGAGGGCGTATTTCAGTTTCTCATCTAATACCAAGTTATCGGCGTGTATTGTAATATCGACTTCATCGGCTCTGGTATATCCGAATTTTCCTGCAATAGAGATTGGCAGTTGGGCGGTAAGGGATACATCCGCGTAGTTATCGCGGAATTTTATCTCGCCGCTTAAGCCGTCCACCGTATAGGGGAATTTTCTGTATCGTGCGGTGATATTACGAGGATATAATGTTACAGATGTGGCAACCTTCGTAGCACCGTTCACCGAAGTGGTTTTTAGGTCTATACTGATAGATGCTGTTCCTTGTGGAGAGTAGTTATCCCATAGTTTTTGCACCTCAGGTGCGAGGAGATAATAGAGCTTATTGTCGAACCGCAAATTATCGGATGATATAGTGCAGTCGATATTGCCGCTTTTTATATCCACATTAGCCGAGAGAGACCAGTCGGCGAATTGGGAGGTTGTCTTGCCTTTTATGTGATATTCACCATTGCCGAGGTAGGCGAATGTTATAGTGTCTATGTTTATGGTGAGTGTGCGGCCTTCCTTTATAAAACTGTTTGCCTGTAGGGTGATGCTCCCGCCTTTGATTTCGATGCGCGGCAAGTTATCACCCAACTCTGCCGGTATATTTAGCTTCAGGTTGCTATCGCCTAATCCCTGCCAGATAGTGTTCGTTAGTTGCACCTGTGGATTGTTAATGCTTATGAGCGTTGGTAATCCAGAAAGGGTTGACACCTTGATAGCGTTGTCATCAATCTTTATGGCAGTTCCGCAGAGTTTCCTTATTTCTTGTTCTACCCTTTCTTGCACAGCCCTCTCGTAGTAGTCGGTAATCGCAGAATACAGCACGATTAGCATAACACACGGAATAGATGCCACCGCTAAATAAAGTATAGTTTTCTTGAACATAACGTATATAAACGTCAAAGTTCGGGTATAATATCACCTTTTTAATTGAGATACCATCGCTATTTTGATAGCATCTATAAGGCGTATGGTTACGAAGGATGAGTTAGTCAAGGGGCTAAATCGGGCTTTTAGTAACGACAGTAATAAGGTAAGCGGCTACCTGACGTGGGCGAAGGAGAGCGGGATGTCGCCGCTTGACATACTAAAGCAGGATAACATACAGAAATTCCTGATAGGGCATTCCAAAAAAGGGGATAGAGAATACAGCAAATACCTATTCGCAAAAAAAGTAATCTGCCTCTTCGATAATGCCTCTTTCACCATCTATAAACTCCTTCCGAGTGCTAAAGATAAGTTCGAAAGAACCGATGAGTTGTTCGATATATCAATATATGAGAATCCCTCAGGCAACACTGATTTTTGTAATTACCTTACCCTTGATGTGAAGGTTTGCCCCACCTGCTATTTCGCATCCAATAGCGATAGCTACT